>CACZRH010000263.1 GCA_902783455.1 uncultured Lachnospiraceae bacterium
CGCACAAAGCATGGGTGATTTCTGATGATTCCTCCATAGAAACCATCGAAAATGCATTCAAAGACATGAACGATATTTATATCGCAGACGGACATCACAGATGTGCATCTGCCGTAAAAGTCGGCCTGAAGAAAAGAGAAGAAAATCCGGGCTTTTCCGGAAACGAAGAATTTAATTTCTTCTTATCCGTTTTATTTCCGGACGAGCAGCTGATGATTATGGATTATAACCGTGTCGTAAAGGATTTAGGGGAATACGACAAAAATTCATTCTTAAAAGAAATTGAAAAAGTATTTGAGTTAAGAATCGTCGGCGAAAACCCGGTGAAACCTTCCTGCAAGGGAGAAATTGCCATGTATTTAGACGAGACATGGTATGCTTTAAAGGTAAGGGAGCAGTACAAATCCGACGATCCGATTAAAGGCCTTGACGTCTCCATTTTACAGGATAATATCTTAAATCCCGTACTTCATATTACGGATCCCAAAACGGACAAACGAATTGATTTTGTCGGCGGAATCCGTGGTTACGACGAACTGGTAAAAAGATGTCATAATGACTGCGTTGTCGCATTCGGTATGTTTCCGACTTCAATCGGAGAGTTATTTGCAGTTGCGGATGCACATCTTTTAATGCCTCCGAAATCCACCTGGTTTGAGCCGAAATTAAGAAGCGGATTATTTATTCATTCCATCCGGTAACTTCTTTGCATCCGATTATTGATTGAATCAGTCAATCGGAAAATGAATGTCGTTAAATTTGAATAAAGAAACTTCTTCACGAAAGGGACAGCAAAAATACTATGAACAAAAAACAATACGCTCTTATGAACTGGGAACAAATTGAATCCATCGTCTATGCGGACTGCGCAAATCCTTCTTCGATTCTTGGTTTGCATACACGCAAATCAGAAGTCCTGCTGCAGGCATTTTTCCCGGAAGCAACCAAGGTATTTGCGAATTTATATAACGAAAAGACAAAACGTACAAAAAAAGTGGAAATGGAGCTTGTTGATGAATCCGGATTCTTTGTTGCATTTCTTACCAAAGAAACCTTTTCCTCCTATACGTACACGATTGAATATGCCAATGCGGAAAAGAAAAATGTCCATGATCCGTATGCATTCCCGGTAAAAGCTGACGAAAAAGCAATCGCATCCATAAAGCGCGGAACGAATGAATCCTGTGCTGAAATTTTAGGAGCAAGCGCGAAAACCATCAACAATGTATCCGGTGTTTTATTCACGGTATATGCGCCTAAAGCCGACAGGATCAGTGTTCTCGGTGATTTTAACAATTATCATGAAGGCAGTCATCTTATGGAAAAATGCGATTCGAACGGCGTATTTGCACTCTTTGTTCCGGGCGTGGAGGAAGGATGCGAATATCGTTATTCCGTCAAGGGGAGAGGCCCTAAAAGCATTGAAAAAGCGGACCCCTTTGCACTTTGCCAGGATAAAAACAATTCGGTCATTTATTTCAATAAAAACACAAAATCCGCAAAGAAATCCGGCAAAAATTTCCCGTTAAAGAGCCAGTCCCATATTTACGAAGTGGATTTATTCTCGTTAATGGATGAAAAAACCGTCAACTGTCTGGATCTGCTTCCTGTTTTGATTAAACACTGCAAGGAGTATTCCTATACCGGACTTCATCTGATGGGTATCTATGAACCGATGACGGATGCGAATGACCGCATGCACATTCTTGGTATCTATGCAATTTCCAAAGCGCTCGGCGGACCGGATGTATTCCGTCAGTTCGTTGAAGAACTGCATGAGGCGAATCTTTCCGTGTCAGTGGATTTTCCTGTTTCCTATTTTGCAGCCGGGGAAAGCGGACTTCATTTCTTTGACGGAGAAGCGTTATTTGAGTCGGCGGATGAAAGAGTAATGTATCAGCCTGGTTTCGGTGGCTTTGCATTTGATTTTTCAAACGGATTTGTTCAAAGCTATTTGATTTCCGCAGCCTTGTATCTTGTAGAAAATTATAACCTCGACGGATACCGCATCCCTGATCTTGCAGCTCTTTTGTATTTAGATTACGGCAAACGGGGCGGTGAATGGATTCCCAATGAATACGGCGGAAATTTAAATCTTGCCGGAGTCCGGTTTTTGAAAAAGTTAAACGGCAAAATGGCCAAAAAGCATCCGCATGTATTTAAAATCGCATCCTCTGACGGAGTACTTGAAAATGTTACGACTAAGAGCGGAAAGGACTCCCTCTTATTTGATGCAATATTAAATACCGGATTCGAAAACGGCGTTATTTCCTATTTGCAAAACGATCCGTTCTACAGAAGCGAGCATTATTACGAATTTTCAAATCTGATTCATTACGCTTTCCATGAGGATTTCATTTTGCCGTTTTCTTATAAGGCATCCTCCAGGGATTATGTTTCGATGCTTATGAGAATGCCCGGAACCATAGAAGACAAGGTGAAAAATGTCATTCTTGCAAACGCATTTATGATGATTTTCCCCGGAAAGAAATTAAATTTCATGGGAACGGATAATTTCTGCGAAGAGGCTTATTTTGCAAATCCCTATGCAACCTCCTTAAAAGAGGCCAGAATACTGAATAAGCAGATTCAGTGCATCAAGGATTTATTCCGGTTATATCAGGAGAAGAACCTTTATCATCCGGAAAACGAAACGGCAGGCAATTTTACGCTGATTAAATCCGATGACCCGAATGATAACGTGCTCATTTTCCAAAGATGTGAAAATGACGGAAAATCAAAGGAATATATGATTTTCAATTTTTCCAACCATGCAATGGAAAAATATTCCTTCGGTATTCCGGAAGAAGGAAAAATCAAAGAGATCTTTACCACCGACGATCCTGTTTATTCGGAGGGCGGTGTGATTAACAAAAATGCAATTTCCACGAAGGAAATACCGATGGACGGATTTGCACAGTCCGTAACCGTAAAAATTCCTTCCATGGGAATGCAGATTTTCAGCTACAGACCGTTTACTGAAAAAGAACTTGCCGAAATCGCAAGAAAGAAATATCAGGAAAAGGTTCGTTATGTAGCTTTAAAGAAAAAAGAAATCGAGGATGAAAAGAAGCGAATCATAACCGATGCGGAAAATGAAGCGAAACGCATTATTGCGCAGGCAGAAAAGGATGCGCAGGCAAAAATTAAGGAATTGGAGAAAATTCTGAAGCAGTAATCCCCAAAAAGGATTTTTGAGTAAGATTATACTTGATATTTTATTCATGAAAAGATATAATAACACGTGGTCGTAAAACGGCTTGCCGGAATAGCTCAGTCGGTAGAGCACTTCACTCGTAATGAAGGGGTCGTCAGTTCGAGTCTGATTTCCGGCTTTTTATAAGCCCATACCGCGTGTTGCCGGTATGGGTTATTTTCATTATTGGGAGATATTTAGGAGATATTATTATGGCGAAATTATGGGGCGGAAGATTTACAAAAGCGACCGATCAGGATGTATTTGATTTTAATGCATCCATTTCGTTTGACCAAAGATTATATAAGCATGACATTATCGGCTCGATTGCACATGCAAAAATGCTCGGAGAGCAGGGCATCATCACGAAAAAAGAAGCGAATCTGATTAAGAAGGGTTTAAAAAGTATTCTTCTTGACATCGAAAGCGGAAAGTTAATAATTACACCGGAATATGAAGACATTCACAGCTTTGTCGAATCCAATCTGATTGACCGAATCGGAGATGCCGGAAAGAAGCTTCACACCGGAAGAAGCCGCAATGACCAGGTTGCTTTGGATATGAAGCTTTATACGAGGGATGAAATCGATTTAATTTCCGATCTGCTTCATGAACTGGAGAAAACGCTTCTTGATATTATCCGGAATAACAAAGAAACTTACATGCCCGGCTTTACACATCTGCAGAAAGCCCAGCCCGTAACACTATCCCATTATATGGGTGCATATATGGAGATGTTTTTAAGGGACAGTGCAAGACTTTACGATATCCGTAAAAGAATGAATGTATGCCCTTTAGGTGCAGGTGCTTTGGCCGGAACAACCTATCCTTTGGACCGTGAATCCGTTTCAAAAGAGCTTGCTTTTGATTCCGCAACCTTTAATTCCATGGATTCGGTGTCCGACAGGGATTATTTAATCGAACTTTTATCCGCATTGTCCACAATCATGATGCATTTAAGCCGGTTCAGTGAGGAATTAATTCTTTGGAATTCCAATGAATACCGCTTCGTGGAAATGGATGATGCATTTTCCACCGGTTCCTCCATTATGCCGCAGAAAAAGAATCCCGACATTGCGGAACTTGTCCGTGGTAAAACCGGAAGAGTATACGGCGATTTAATGTCCCTTCTTACCACAATGAAGGGCTTGCCGCTTGCCTATAATAAAGATATGCAGGAAGACAAGGAAGTATCCTTCGACGCATTCGATACCGTGAAGGACTGTCTGCATTTGTTTAACGGCATGTTAAAGACCATTACGTTCCAAAAGGATGTTATGGAAAAAAGTGCCATGATGGGATTTACCAATGCGACCGATGCTGCGGATTATCTGGTTGGAAAGGGAATTCCGTTCCGCGATGCACACGGTATTATCGGAAGTCTGGTATTAAAATGCATTGAAAAGAACTGTGCCATCGAGGATCTGACAATCGAAGAATTAAAAGAAATTTCGCCTTCCTTTGAGGAAGATCTCTACGATGCCATTTCCTTAAAGACATGCGTTAACAGAAGAACCACAAAGGGAGCTCCTTCGGATTCCTCCATGGACGAAGCAATTTCCCGATACGAGAAGCTTTTAAAAATACATGATTAATATTACATACTTGACAATTGTCCTGTATTGTACTATTTTAATAAGAATTTAATTAGGCTGTTGAATCACACTGATTTCGATAATCAGGCGATATCAAACGGTAAAAAAGGAGAGTAAGCAAATGAGTGAGAAATTAAAAGTCGGTATTTTAGGCGCAACGGGTATGGTCGGACAGCGATTCATTTCCCTTTTGGAAAATCATCCCTGGTTTGAGGTGGTAACAGTTGCCGCAAGCCCCAGAAGCGCAGGTAAAACATATGAAGAAGCGGTAGGCGAAAGATGGAAAATGACCACCCCGATGCCGGAAGCCGTTAAGAAACTGATTGTAAAAGATGTCAATGAAGTAGAAGCGATTTCCTCCGAAGTGGATTTTGTATTTTCCGCAGTAGACATGACAAAAGACGAAATCCGTGCAATCGAGGAAAAATATGCGAAAGCGGAAACCCCCGTTGTATCCAACAATTCCGCACATCGCTGGACGCCCGATGTTCCCATGGTTGTTCCCGAAATCAATCCGGATCATATGAAAGTAATTGATTTCCAGAAAAAAAGATTAGGAACCAGTCGTGGTTTTATAGCCGTAAAACCGAATTGCTCCATCCAGAGTTATGCACCGGTATTTACTGCATGGATGGAGTTTGAACCCTACGAAGCTATTGTTTCAACCTATCAGGCTATTTCCGGCGCCGGTAAAACCTTTAAAGACTGGCCCGAAATGGAAGGAAACATCATTCCTTATATCGGCGGCGAAGAAGAAAAGAGCGAAAAAGAGCCCCTTAGAATCTGGGGAAAAATTGAAAACGGCGTGATTGTTCCGGCTGATTTCATTAAAATCACAAGCCAGTGCATCCGTGTTCCGGTATTGAACGGACATACAGCTTCCGTATTCGTTAAATTTAAGAAAAATCCCACGAAGGAACAGCTTATTGAAAAGCTTGTTAATTTCAAGGGTCTTCCTCAGGAATTAGAGCTTCCTTCCGCTCCGAAGCAGTTCATTCAGTATCTGGAAGAAGACAATCGTCCTCAGGTAGCCTTGGATGTAGATTTCGAGCATGGTATGGGCATTTCCGTAGGTCGTATCCGTGAAGATTCCATTTACGACTGGAAATTTGTGGGACTTTCCCATAACACGGTTCGCGGTGCTGCAGGCGGTGCGGTTCTCTGTGCGGAATTATTAAAAGCGCAGGGTTATATTTCCGCAAAATAATTCTGCAGAATTATTATTTTATCAAAAAACAGTCAGGGAAATCCGAATGCTTCAAGGACATATAGATGAACTGAATACTTTAAATGATTTCTTTGACAGAAAAGAAAGTAATATCATTGTTCTCTATGGAGAACATCTTGTAGGTACCACCTCTCTTTGGCATGAATTTGCCAAAGAGAAGGATACCTCATTTTTACAGGCTGTTCCGGCATCCGGAAGACAACAGGCCTATCTTTTTGCCCGTTCCATGAATTGGAACGGACAATCCGAATTCCATTATTCTTTTTCCGAAGTATTTGAATCCGTCATTTCCGCGCAGGATATGCACAAACCGGAAAAGAAGCTGTTAATCATTTCCGATTTTCATTATCTGATTCAGTCAAATTCCGGATTTTTGGATGAATTAAATGCATTCATTCAACAATACCGCTACGAAAACAGAATCATGGTTTTGCTTATTTCAAACAGGATTGACTGGGTAGAAAATACCTTTGTAAAGGAACTGCTGCAAAGGAAAATAAAAATCGGCGGTTTTGTAAGAATTCATCCGTTGCATTTTATTGATCTCGTCTGCATGATGAATACACAGGAATTCGATAAGCTCCTTTCTTTCTATGGTATTTTGGGTGGAATGGAAGATGCCTATGAATATTTCACGCCGGCACTTTCCTTAAAACAGAATATCATCGGAACGTTTCTGTTGCCGGGCGGGATTTTTCGAAATTACGGTATGGAATTAATCAAAAGTGAACTGCGCGAGCCTGCTGTCTATGCGACGATTTTATCCTCCCTTGCTGAGGGAAGAAACAAGTTAAATGATTTATATTTACATACCGGCTTTTCCAGAGCAAAAATATCTGTTTATTTAAAGAATTTAAGCGACCTTTCCATCGTGGAAAAAGTGAAATCCTATGACACTCCGGGTGCGGAAAACACGAAAAAAGGCGTATATCGCATTAAGAATCCAATCGTAAAATTCTATTTTACATTCCTTTATCCGCATGAGACGGAAAGCCGGCTGATGAGCGAGGAAGAGTACTATCAGACCTTTATAAAGGATTCCATAGACAATTACTGTATGGATGTTTTCCCGACAATCTGCGAGGAATTCCTTTGCCTTGCAAATGAACGGGAGCTGCTCCCGATTCAGTTCGACCGCTACGGGGAATGGGTCGGAAAGACCGGAACCGTGGATATCATTGCACAGGATAAGGAGCGCAATTTTCTCTTCGGATATTGCAAAAAGAAGAGGGGACCGCTTACCTATGATGAATTTATCCAAATGGTCTCCGTTACGAAGGAAACGCATTTAACGCCGGATTATTTCTATCTGTTTTCGCTGGACGGATTTGATTCGGAAACCATAGACGAACTGGCAAACCGGGAAAATGTCTTTTTGTTTGATCGTTCGGATTTGTGCTAGTTGATTTTTTAAGGATCTTTAATGATATGTCAAAAATTCTTTTAATTGCCGAGAAGCCTTCCGTTGCGAAGGAATTTGCGAAGATTCTCGGAGAAAAAATGAATAATAATGACGGTTACATGGAAGGAAACCGTTTTATTGTAACCTGGTGCGTAGGGCATCTGGTTTCCATGAGTTATCCGGAAAGTTACGATGAAAAATATAAAAAATGGGCATTTGATACCATTCCGTTTATTCCGACCGAATATAAGTATGAGGTCATTCATTCCGTAAAAAAACAGTTTGAAACCGTAAAAGGGCTGTTAACCCGTGCCGATGTTTCCACGATTTACGTCTGTACCGACTCCGGGCGCGAAGGCGAGTATATCTATCGTTTAGTGCGACAGGAAGCCGGTGTAAGCGGAAAAACCGAAAAACGTGTCTGGATTGATTCCCAGACGGAAGAGGAAATGAAGCGCGGTCTTAAAGAAGCCAAGGATTTATCCGAATATGACGCGCTTTCTGATGCAGCATATCTGCGTGCAAAAGAAGACTATCTGATGGGTATCAATTTTTCGAGGGCACTGACCTTAAAATACGGATATCAGGTTAAAAATTATTTAAAGGCGGATAAATGCGTTATTTCCGTCGGACGTGTCATGACCTGTGTTCTCGGAATGATTGTGAAACGGGAACGGGAGATTCGAAATTTTGTAAAGACTCCGTTTTATCGTGTTTTGGTGAAAAATGATATTTTCGGGACAGCGATCGAAGGCGAATTCCGAGCCGTAGAAGGTTCCAAATATGAGAATTCCCCGCTTCTTTATAAAGAAAACGGTTTTAAGGAACGAAAAGATGCCGAAGCAATGATTGATTACGTAACGGTTAGTGCCGACTGGAGAAGCGAAGATTACCGAGGCGAATCCTTAATTGAGTCCATCGAAAAGAAAAAAGAGAAAAAGAATCCGCCACTTTTATTTAACCTTGCGGAAATTCAAAATACCTGCTCGAAGCTTTTTAAAATCAATCCGGATCAGACCCTTGCCATCATTCAGGAACTGTATGAAAAAAAGCTGGTTACCTATCCCAGAACCGATGCGAGAGTATTATCCACGGCAGTGGCAAAGGAAATTCATAAAAACATTGAAGGACTGAAAAATTATCCGCTTGTAAAGGATTTAGCGGAAGAAGCCCTGAATCTTGGACTTTATAAAAAGATCGCATCCACAAAATATGTCAATGACAAACAGATTACCGATCACTATGCAATTATCCCGACCGGTCAGGGATTCGGCAATCTGAAATCCTTAAATGCCACATCCGCTAAGGTTTATGAAGTGATCGTTCGGCGATTTTTAAGCATTTTCTTCCCGCCTGCGGTATATGAAAAGCTTTCTTTGGTTACTTCCATGAACAGCGAAAAATTCTTTACTTCTTTCAAGGTGATGAAGGATGAAGGATATTTAAAGGTTACCGTGAATTCCTTTGCCAAAGAAAAATCGGCAGATGCAACGGAAAAAAGCAAAGAAGATGCATCCGACAATCCGGCATCTGTAACAGACAGTGTTTCTAATACTGAAAAAAGCGGAGAAAAAGCCGAATCCGAAGATGGAAAATCCGATTCCGACGAAACGGAAGATATCAAATGCGATGAAGCATTTTTAAAATCCTTATCGAAGCTGAAAAAAGGAGATAAGCTTCCCTGCATCGGTTTTCTCATAAAAGAAGGTGAAACTTCACCGCCGAAGCGTTATAATTCAGGCAGTCTGATTCTTGCGATGGAAAATGCCGGCCAGTTTATCGAAGATGAAGAACTTCGCGCACAGATTAAAGGAAGCGGCATCGGAACATCCGCAACAAGAGCAGGTATTCTGACCAAGCTGATCAACAACAATTATTTGAATTTAAATAAAAAGACACAGATTATTACACCGACCCTGCTTGGCGAAATGATTCATGATGTAGTGGGCAATTCCATCCGTCAGATGCTCAATCCCGCCCTTACGGCAAGCTGGGAAAAGGGATTAACCATGGTAGCGAACGGCGAGATTAAAGAAGAGGAGTATATGCAGAAGCTCTCCGATTTTGTCTCCTCGAATACCAATACGGTGAAAAATCTTCGAAATCAAAACGATTTGTATAAATATTTTGATTATGCGTCAAAGTATTACAAGTAAAGATCTATGCCTGACTTATAATAATGCTGCTGAACGGCAAATCATAAATTTGATTTGTTTAAAGCTTATGCATAAAAGAATTTCATTCATTTCAAAAAGGAAAAGAAAGCGAGGAATCAAATTATGTCAGAAGTACTCATGATCAAGAATCTCTACAATTTGGAAGAGACCAATGCGGCTGAAATTTTTGAAGGAAAAACCTACCCCTGGGAAGTTTTACCGGAAATCAAAACCTTCATTCTCAAGCTCGGCGAATCCCTTCCCAAGGACAAATTCGAATGCAGAGACGGCAATATCTGGATTGCAAAAAGTGCAAAGATTTATCCGAGCGCAACCATTATCGGTCCCTGTATCATTGACGAGGATACCGAAGTTCGTCCCGGCGCATTTATCCGTGGAAATGCCATCGTTGGTAAAAACTGCGTAGTCGGAAACTCCACAGAACTGAAGAATGTCATTTTATTCAACAATGTTCAGGTGCCTCATTACAATTACGTCGGTGACTCCGTTCTCGGATACAAATCCCACATGGGTGCAGGTGCCGTAACCTCCAACGTTAAGAGCGACAAGACACTGGTTGTTGTAAAGAACAAGGATGAGCAGATTGAAACAGGGCTTAAGAAATTCGGTGCAATGCTCGGCGATCATGTAGAAGTAGGATGCCACAGTGTTTTAAATCCCGGTACGGTAATCGGAAGAAATACAAATATTTATCCGACTTCCTCCGTAAGAGGGTTTGTTCCTTCCAATCACATTTTCAAAGATGCGGAACATGTTGTGGAAAAATATGCGCTTTAATACGGAATGGTACAACGTATAAAATGATTTACATAACTCAGACAATGCACCACTTTAAAGCGGCAAAAATTATTAAAATTTTATTTCCTGAATTGTGCTCAAAAGTATTGACAATACAATATTTTGTGTTTATTATGTAACTGTAGTTTGTTATACACACACATTAATATAATATATGGTAAGGAGAAAATGATATGAGTAAGAAAGCTGCTTTAATTTTATTACACTGCGGATTTTTAGGTTGGTTAATCGCATTTTTCGCATACAATGATCGTTCTGATCTCGGCGGAAGAATCATTACCCAGGGACTTATCAATTCCATTATTTGGTGCTTATTTATTCCCGGTTATATCGCAGGATGCATCTTCACCATTATGGCAATTGTTCACATTGCAAAGGGTGACGAAGATTACAAACTTCCTTTATTCGGCGAAGTTAACTGGTTCAAGCAGTATTAATTAGTATTATTTTTTAAGATGGCAAAGCCGTTCAATTATTTTGGACGGCTTTCTTTTTTAAAAATCATACATAAAATGCAAGAAGGAATATTCATGAATCGTAAATATCCGAAATTATTGATTTTTCTCTTAATTTTGATAGTACCCGTATGCTTTTGCGCATGCAAAAAGAACAGCCCGGATCAATACGTGGAAGAGGTTGATAATTTCTGCGAAAAGCTTTCCGCATATGATGCAAAAATCAATGCAATCGATCCGAAAGCGACGGATTCCTCCGAACAGCTGCTTCAGCTTTTGGATGATCTGGACCTGGAATTCCAGAACTTTGCCAGACTGACTCCTCCGGAAGAATGCCCGGAGGCAAAAGAGCATGCCACAAATGCTTCCACCTGCATGAGCAGCGCCGTAAATTATTACCGCGAAGCATTAAGCGCAGAGAAAGTAAATGAATTGGCTTTGGAAAACGCCAAGCTGCAGTATGAAAATGCATTTATTGAAGTGAAAAATGTCGGCGTTGCATTAAAAAATGCCAAATAAACTTCAAATGGAGAAAGTAAATGAATGGCGCAAAATTACTGGTAAAAGCTTTAGAAGATGAACAGTGCGGATATGTTTTCGGCTATCCGGGCGTATCCATCTGTCCTTTATATGATGCCATAGAGCAGTCCCAAATTCAGTCTGTTTTAATGCGAAACGAACAGGATGCCGGTCATGCCGCAAGCGGCTATGCAAGAGTATCCGGTAAAGTCGGCGTATGCGCGGTATCATCAGGTCCGGGCGCAACAAATTTAATCACTGCAATAGCCACGGCATTTGCAGACAGCATTCCGCTTGTATGCATCACAGGACAGGTACCCTGCGAACAAATCGGAAGTGATATGTTCCAGGAAGCCGATATCATCGGGGCTTGCGAATCCTTTGTAAAATATTCCTATTCCGTCAGAGCTGCTAAAGATATTCCACGGATTCTTAAGGAGGCTTTTTATATCGCATCAACCGGCCGCAAAGGTCCGGTATTAATTGATTTGCCGATTGATGTACAAAATGCACCGGGCGGTGAATATGAGCCTATAGGAGATGTGAAATTGCGCACCTATAAGCCGACCGTAAAAGGTCATGCCGTACAAATCAAAAAGGTGCTTAAGGTTTTATCCGAAGCTAAAAAGCCGATTCTTTGTGCCGGCGGCGGAGTCATTGCATCCGGAGCCGAAGAGGAGGTTCGAATTTTTGCCGAAAGATTCAATCTTCCCGTTGTATCTACCATGATGGGAATCGGTGTACTGCCGACTTCGCATCCGCTTTATATCGGCATGGTTGGAAATAACGGTAAAAAATACGCAAATCGTGCCATGAATGAATCCGATGTGTTGATTATGGTTGGCGCAAGAGTCGCAGACCGTGCTGTCAGCCAGCCGGATTTAATCACAAAGGATAAGATTTTAGTTCATATCGATGTGGATTCTGCCGAAATCGGGAAAAATGCAGGACCTTCCATTCCGATTGTCGGAGATGCGAAAGCGATTTTTGAAGAATTAAACAAAGCAGAATTATCCTGTGATTTCAGAGACTGGCTGGATTCTTTAATCCGATACAGCAAAACCCGTGATGAGAAAATTCAAGGCACGGCAAAATATGTCAATCCCAACGATTTTTTAAGAAAATTATCCGAAAATCTTCCCGTTGATGCGGTTTATGTGGCGGATGTAGGACAGAATCAGATTTATTCCTGTTCCAATTATATCGTTAAAACCGGCAAATTCCTGACATCCGGCGGGATGGGAACCATGGGATATTCCCTTCCGGCCGCAATCGGCGCATCGCTTGCCGCACCGGATCGGGAAATTGTCTGTGTACTCGGAGACGGTGCAATCCAAATGGTTTTAGGAGAGCTTGCCGTAATCCGGAATCTGAATTGTAATATTAAAATCATTTTATTAAATAACCGCTGTCTCGGAATGATTCGGGAATATCAGCATTATCATTACGATAACCGGTACAATATGGTCGATTTGACAAGCGTTCCCGATTATTCCCTGCTTGCAAAAGCATATAATCTGCCTTACAGGATGGTGAATAACAACTCTGAAATTGAATCATCCGTATCGGAAATCATCCGTCATGAAGGTCCGTTATTTGCGGAGATTAATGTGGATTACGATGCTTTTACAGCAAACTGATCAATAAAAAATGACACTATATCCCCGTCACC
>CACZRH010000264.1 GCA_902783455.1 uncultured Lachnospiraceae bacterium
AAAGAAAAAGAAATGATATGGGAATAAATTGGAAATGAAGCGGAAGATAAAATCGATTCGGTTAAAAAAGAATAAAGCCGTTGCGGGAATTATCCTGGGTATATTATCCGTGATTCTGGCAGGGGATATCAGTGTGGTTATGCTGCACCGGATCAAATCCGTCGGGAATCCCCACATTTATAAGAAAAATTATTTTGCGGAAAGCCTGATTTGTATGACGCTTATTTTATCTTCTTTTGATATTGCTTTTAATTTATTTACAAGATGGAAGAATGCATTTTTGAAATTTTTCGGCTGGATCTTTCGTCTGTTAACGTTTGCTGCGGCTTTGATCGTATTATTTTTCAGTGGCAAAATCTTAATCGGCAGCTTGCTTCATTCAAAGAAAAAAGCGGAGTATGCGATAGTTCTCGGGATGGCTTTGGAGAACGGAAAACCGACAAAAGATCTTTTATTCCGTGTTGACACTGCAAAAAAATATCTGGATGAAAACCCTGACGCTAAACTGATTCTGACCGGAGGAAATCCCAAAGAGGGCGAAATAACCGAAGCGGAAGTGATGCAAAAGCTTTTAATAAAACGCGGTGTTTCAAAAGACCGAATGATTCTTGAGAATCAGTCCGTCAGTACCAGACAGAATTTTATCAATACCATGAAGATGATTGATGCATCCACGCCGGTTGCTCTGATTTCGAGCAATTATCATATGAACAGGGCAGTGAAAATTGCAAAGAAAGCCGGTTTTTTGCATGTTTACAGATATCCTTCACCTTCTTCGGTTTTTCCGTTTGCCACAAATGTTTTGTGGGAAGTATTGCATAATATCAACGAATATACGAATATAGTAAAGGATACATATTAAACCGAATAAAGAATTTTTGTTGTAAGGGAATATAATAGAAAGAATTGTAATGAATCTGAGGAATTGTTTATGACACTCACTAAAAAGAATATCAGACGAATTATGGTATTGATTTTGATACTCGTCTTTTCGTTTGGAATCATAAAACCGGTTACCGTATTAGCGGATAACGACGATAATGAGCGGAAGGTTGTCCGTGTGGGCTGGCATGAACCGCCTTATTTCATCACGGATGAAAACGGAAGGAAGTCCGGCTATTCCTATGAGTATCAACGTAAAGTTGCCGCATATACGGGATGGGAATATGAATATGTGGAAGGTACCTGGTCGGATTTGATGCAGATGCTCAAAGAAGGGGAAATCGATTTGATGAGCGATGTGTCATTCTCGGAAGAACGTTCTAAGGACATGCTTTTTACATCCATTCCAATGGGAACGGAGAGCTATTATCTTTTTATTTCACCTGACAATACGGATATTTCATCGGATAATCTCTCTTCCTTAAACGGGAAAAAAGTCGGGGTTACGGAAGGCAGCATTCAGAAAGAGTATTTTCTGGAATGGGAAAAGCTTCGCGGAATTGAAACCGAAATCGTTGAAATGAACGGTCAGGAAGAAGATTCCCTAAAGCATCTTGATACCGATTATGATGCCTATGTCACGATTGATGTTTACGGAACCCCTGAGACCGCAGTTCCGGTTTGTAAAATCGGTTCCTCGGATTTTTATTTTGCGGTCAGTAAAAAACGCCCGGATTTATTAACGGAACTGGAAGCGGCACTGAACAGAATTCAGGATGAAAATAAATATTATGATCAGCAGCTTCATGATAAATATTTAAAAAGCGGGGAAACAAACAGATATTTAAGCAATGAGGAAAGAGTATGGATTTCTAAGCATGGAGCCATTCGAATCGGATACCAGGATAATTATCTGGCATTCTGTGCAAAGGATCCGGAAACGGGAGAGCTTACCGGTGCATTGAAAGATTATCTGGATTATGCATCCTCGCAATTCAAAAATGCAAATGTTTATTTTGAACCGGTCTGTTATCCGACTTCCTCCGAAGCGATTGAAGCGTTGAAAAACGGGGAAATTGACTGCATGTTTCCGGCAAATTTAACGGATTATGATTCCGAGAATATGGATCTTCTCATGACACCGGCACTGATGCGTACGGAAATGGATGCGGTTGTACGGGCATCGGAGCAGAAGGAATTTGTCCGTAAGGAAAATGTTGTTGTAGCCGTCAATGAGGGTAATACAAATTATGATTTATTCTTAGCGCAGCATTATCCGGGATGGAAAAGAGCTTATTTTAAGGATACGCCGACCGGACTGGAAGCGGTTGCAAAAAGTAACGCCGATTGTGTGATCATCAGTAATTACAGGTACAGCAATATTTCCAAACAGTGTGAAAAACTGCACCTGACCACGGTTTACACGGGTGTGGATATGGATTATTGTATTGCGGTTAACGAGGGCGATACGGAATTATATTCCATTCTTTCAAGGGTTACGGAAGTGGTACCTGCGGAAACTATTCATACGGCACTTACCTATTATTCCACGGAAGACGTAAAGACTAATTTTGCCGAGTTAATAAAAGACAATTTATTTATCATTCTTGCTGCAATCGCAGTCATTCTGTTAATCATCGTGATCCTTCTTTTACGCAGTATCCGTGCGGAAAGGAAGATTATGGAAGAGGAGCATCTGCTGAAAGATTTGAATAAGAAGGTGTTTGTTGACGCTCTTACCTCAGTTCGAAATAAAGGAGCGTTTAGTGAGTATATACAAAACCTTCAGGAAAGAGTCAATGGAGGCGAAAAGTTTGAATTTGCGATTGGAATTTTTGACTGCAATAATCTGAAGATTGTCAACGATCAGTACGGTCACGATAAAGGAGATCTTTACTTAAAAAAGGCCTGTATGTTAATCTGCAAGGTTTTCGATCACAGCCCTGTTTTCAGAATCGGCGGAGATGAGTTTGCCGTTATATTGATGAATAATGATTTTAAAAACCGGGATGAACTGGTTGCCTTATTTGAAGAAAGAAGAAAGGAAATCTGCAGGGAAGCAGCGAACAAATGGGAAGAAGTGCATATTGCATACGGTATTGCGGTTTACGATGAAAAGTTGGACGCATCCGTCAGTGATGCAGCTCGTCGGGCCGACAAGATTATGTATGAGAACAAACGGATTATTAAATCGCAGGAGGCTTAACGCCAAATACAATACCCATTAAAACATTGCTTTTGGGAAAGAGAAGAAAGACGGCTGTTAATATGTATCAATTTGCATCTTACCGCCGTATTTGGCATCTTACCCGTCAAAGTATTGAGAGATTAGTAAAAGTGCAATATATTCGCTTTAGACAATAAGGTTAATCGGTCTTTGGACCGGAAAGGCGGATATCATGGCACTTTTTCTTTTACTGATTTTACTGGTTATCGAAATCGGATTTATGATTTACGGATTCACGTTAAAAGCCCCAAAACAGAATTCGAAGAAAAATTGGAGCATGAAGCGAATCATTGTAAACGGTGCACAGGTGGCGGTTTATATGATTTTGTTACTTTTACCGGGAATTGATTTTTCCTTCCGGTTTAAAGGGCTTGCAATAATCCTTCTTTTAAGAGTTCTTTTAGCGGGTGTTGGATTTTTGATAAATCGCCATAATGAGAAAGAAAAAAAGAAAGCAGCAATGGTTTCCGGCACACTTCTAAGTATTTTCTTAATCTGCACCAGCATTGTGCCGGCTTTTCTTTTTACGGATTATAAAGGCAGAGAACTGACCGGGCCATATAAGGTTGCGCAATGTGAAGCAATACTGGTTGATGAAAGCCGTGTGGAAGAATTTGAAAATGACGGTTCCTTCCGGGAAGTACCGGTGCATTTTTATTATCCGGAAAACATAAAGGAATTTTCGAAAGATTCCCTTCCGCTGGTGATTTTCAGTCATGGTGCGTTCGGATATTACCAGAGCAATGCTTCCACATACATGGAACTTGCTTCGAACGGATATGTTGTAGCAAGTCTCGACCATCCTTATCATTCATTTTTTACAAAGGATACGAACGAAAAGATCATTACCGTGAATCCGGAATTTTTTCAAAATGCATTAACGATTGGAAACAGCGAAACAGACGAATTGTCGGAGGCAGATGTTTACGAGATTACATCGAAATGGATGGAGCTTCG
>CACZRH010000265.1 GCA_902783455.1 uncultured Lachnospiraceae bacterium
GGCGGTTTTCCGGAACAAACAAATGAGCGCCGCCACTATAAGCGCACCTTCTGCCAACAGAATCTCTCCGATGTAAATCGGATATCCCGCAATTTCATAGAGTAAGCCGAATCGGAAGGTATCCCCGACAAGGGTTCTTAAAATCAGCGGAAGTGCCGTGGCATTCGCCCAGATAATTGCTATATAGGTCAGAATCAAAAACCATGCACTTAAGAATCCTTGATCGTAGCCGAATGCTATCTTGGTATAGGTATATGCACCGCCTCCGTCCGGAAAACGATTCATCAGATAATGATAATTCACTGCCAGAAGCAGCATTACCAAACCGCCCAGGCCAAGTCCGAGCGCGGTTCCGACTGGTCCTGCTATCGGCAGAAATGTGGTACCCGGCATAACAAAAGAACCCCAGCCTACGCTGCATCCAAATGCCAGTGCCCATGCTCCGAATAGTCCCAGATATTGTTTTTGTCCGGAAGAAACACCTTCTCCATTTTTTAAATGATCCATGATGTCCCCTGCCTTATTTTGACTTTTTTATTCTGACTTTAATTTGATGATGTGGTCCTTACGAATCCGGTTATGCATTCGACGCTTCGTATTTCCGGATTTCCTCCGTAATATGCTCGTACATCTTACGGATTGCGGCTATTCGTTCTTTCACCTCATCATCTGACAATTTTCTTTCTTTCCCCGGCCGGTATTCTTCCGCGATCCCGGATGCCGCATCCGAAAGATTCTTAAGACCGAGATTCGCACATACTCCCTTCATGGCATGTGCTGCTTCGAAAAGCTCCGTCGAATCCATCTTTTCTCCTGCTGCCAGAAGTCTGTCCACCACACCGTTCGCCGGGAGCTTTCTGATATGCTTATCAAGCAGTTTTTCCATACGGAGAACATTCATCACCTGGTCATAATCTCCGTCAATCGTCTGATACAATTCCCGTAATGTCATAACCTTTTTTATTCCTTTCCGTCCTGAATTCTTTCAACTGTCCCTATTCGTTTTCCGTTTTCCTGTGCAGATATCTCCTATTTCATTAATTTTCATTAATGATTTTTTAAAAATCCGCATTACTTAAGTGGTGGCAAATCATGAATATCATAATTATCGTAATAAATATCGAATGCGGTTTCAACATCTCCTGAAAGCTCTATGAGTGCTCCCGCCTGAAACATAGTCGAAAGACTTCCGGAAGGTGCCTGCCAGGCTGCATTCGAAATAACCTCCATCTTCTCATTTCCGGGAGTATCCGCTCTAAGAGCCGCTTCGGACTCAAACAAAAGCTCGCCTGTTGCGATATGATAGTCGCTCGACACAATTGCAAGACTTTTCACGGACGGATAAAGAGATGTCAGAATATCATACGTTAAAATCGCATTCTGTGCCGTAGTCAGGGAATTGTTTTCTACTATAATCCGTTTTTTATCAATCCCCTGTTTTTCAAGCCATTTCGCCATTTCACCGGCTTCCGTGGCAGACTCGTTTTCTGCGGCAGTGCCGCCACCGGTACAAACAATATAAGCATTCGGATATTTTTCTGCGCTGTTAAGTGCAACATTTAACCGCTCAATCAATTCATCCTTCATGCTTCCGTCCGGATTTAACTGAAACCCCAAAACAACGATGCAAAGCTCATCCGTTTCCGGCAGGCCATCCGGCAAAACATCATAATTAACCGTTTTCCCAAGTTCCGGCGAACGCCAGATATCCATTATTTTTGTCCATCTTGCCCCGGTGTCCGCATTCGCATCCGACAATTCCTTTAACAAAGAATCGACTTTCTCATCCGCTTCGGACCCGTATGTACCGTAATCCACCACCATTTCCTCAATCAGCTTTTCAGCACTCTTCGAATCGGAAACAGGATTTCCGTTTTGCTTCTGACAACCGAATAAAGAAACCGTCATAACGGTCAAAAGCATGCAGAAAAGAAAATATTTGAAAGTGTTCGTTTTATGCTTCATAATCTGATCCTTTCCGTGATTATTTTACCAAAAATACGCTTCAAGTAAAAGAACCCTGTATAGCTGGATTTCAGTAATATTAAATTACTGAAATCCCCAACAGAGCTATGGGATTAATTATTTCCTGATAAAATTACCGGATTAATGATTCTGAGTGTAATACTCCATATCCAGGACACCATCTTCCAATATTTGTGAGTTTCCGTTCAAATCTTTATACCACTTGGTAAGGAATACATTCCCCTGCTTGTCAACAGACATTGCCAGATAATTAACACCTGCTACAACCTGTGTATTCAAAAGTGCTGTCGGATTACGCATCTCCTCTTCCGTAAACAGCTGTTCAAAGGAATCCTGCGCATTTTCGGACGGTAACATCCAGGCCTTACCGGAAGTAACTCCTTCCCATCCACCCATGAGCTTTTCATTAGAGGGTTCCTGAATGTGTAAATCTGTAGGATCGATGGTTGCAAGAGAATTCATAACATTCTCTCCCTGCAGATTTGAGTAAACCACAATAACCGCATAGCCTTTGGCTCCGTCTTTTTCTCCGCCGTATGCCAGATATGCTCTGTTGGTACCGGAAACCACCTGGGTTGCAATCACTGCAAGTCCTTCATAATCAAGCCCCTGCATTTCTGACAATGCATCCTCAAAAATCTCCTTCTCCTCATCCGTAAGTCTGGAATTATTGTCTTCGCAGACAGCCCATCCGCCTACCATCATCCCGGGATCCGCTGCTTCAGATTCCTGCTCTATATTTTCAGAATCGATTACTTCAGATTCCTGCTCATCCTCCCCGGAAGTAATAACGGTCTGTTCGGAGATTTTTTCCTCCGTACCGCTTCCCCCGTTTGCCTCGGGAACAACGGTATTTTTATTACAGCCCACCAGCAAGGCACTAATCATAACAACTGCTCCTGCCAAAATAATTGTTTTTTTCTTCATAGTTTTTTCTCCTTTTTATTTTAAACTGTTTTTATAATTTAAGCGGGTTAACACCCTTTGTCGGCGCTTCCTGCTTCTTAACTGTTTTCGCGCTAAATACATCATTTACTTTCTTAATGGTTCCTTCGAGATTATCCCCCTTCATCTCATTTTCCTGAATCATATCCTGGGCCTTTGTCTTCACCTTTTCCGTTATTCCCAGTAATTTGGCAAGTTTCAGGATATATGTCGAATCATCCATTCTGTTGTTAATTGCCGTTTTCTGAAGTCTGCCGTTTTCCGTTAGAAGTTCCATTGATTCGTTTATATTACCGGCTATGGCTTTTGCCATTTCATTTACGATTATTTTTTCCTTAAATTTATCCGTGTTACTAATCTCCTGCCATCTTGTTTTTCCGGTTTCCAAAACATCATCCACCTTGCATTTTCTGAAATCAAAGTAATCGGCACAGGCATTTCCGATTTTTAGGTATACGGAAGATCCACGCATGGCGGAAATGAATTTTTTACGGTCTTCTTCCACTTTCTTTTCATCAAACGGCTTATCCGGATCCAACGAATTCAGGAAATATACGGAAAGTGCGGAATCCGTCATAGCCTTCTGATCATTATTACAAAAAGCCGAAGTCGGAATATAGGATTTTCCCGATCTTCCTCTCCGGGAGGCATTTGCGTAAAATGCCTCGTTTAAATAAATTCTGTAATGATCCTCAAACTGTTTTTTATGATTTGCAAGACTGTCCGAATGCCGGATTTTAGGATTGATTTCATAATCTTCGGTATTAATCCGGATTCCAAGAGCCTGTGCTATACTTTTCTTTTCCGACACTTTGTTCAATGCATGATTCGCACTGAAAAGTGCACCCGGAAGCTTCTTCTGATCATTCTCTGCAATATGCTTAAGATAACTGTTTTCCAGTCTCTCAAAATTAAGTAAAACAGATTTATAAATTTTTCCGTTGTCGGAAGGGAAGAGTCTTAATTTACCTCCTTCCTCATTCTCACGAAGACGGAATCTGTAACCGTCACCCAGGAAATATTTGTTCCTGTTGGTAAATAAATACCGGTTCATACCGTTCAGCGCTTCCGAATAATTCTTCTGCTTTAAGCTTGTAAGCATTCCGCTTAACGTCGGATCTTCTTTCTTGCCGGTAAGATCAAGCATTGCCTCCAGTTCTGCAGCCGATGTTTCGAAAGAATGATCCTTTCCGAACTCATTCGTCTTTTTTTCGGTGACCTCAATAAACCTGTTCACAAAAACTCTTGCCTGTTGTGCGACAAGTCTGCGCTTTTTCGCAGTAGAACTTTCCCACCGGGAATGCTCTTTCTCATCATTTTTTCTGTCAATATAGAGATTCATTCTGGCAAGCAGAAGCCTTGCTTTCGTCAGATTCTGTGCATCATCTGCCACCCCGTTGGAAAGATCCGTTTTTAACTCTTCCAGTCCGTGAACAATTTTGTCATATTCATCGGTTCCCAAAAATGCCGTTCGATTCTTCATGGCATCTGCCAGCGCTTCAAATCCGTCTGCAAAATCTTTTGCATTCGCTTCACTAAACGGACTCATTTCATTCTCAGGAGCATTATTTTCAACCTCGACAATGTATTCCGGTATAATTCCTCTCACATCCTTGGTGAATTTAAAACGGTCAAGGTTCAGGTCTCCGATTTTGAATTCTGTTTCCGGCTTAAATTCGGCAATATTCTGTATGCCTCTGTCCGGTTTTACAAAAGGCGTCTTCTCTCTGTATTTGTCTTCAGCATCTTTATATTTCGAAATACTATCTTCATATTTCTTATCCAGCTTCGGATCATTAATAATATTATTTTTCCTCTTATGCTCCGCAAAAGAAGAATCCATATTATCCAATGCTTCCTGTTTTGGGCGGGATATATAAACATTTTCCCCTTTATAGGTTACCGGAGAATAAATCTCGGTATTCCGCTGCTTAAAAATATTATCCTGGTCGCGTCTGTGATTTCTGTAATCCTGAATCTCATTCTTCTTATTGTTCTTTACGGCATTGTCATAGCCAACAACCAGAAGTTCAATATTTCTGTTGACCGGCTCAACATTGATACCATTCAGAAATGTCGTTACACGTTCTTTCGCATCCTGCCTTGCTTTTTCTTTAAGACTTTCTATATTTCTTTCTTTTTCGCGGAATGCTCCGTACTTTTCCATGGCAGAATTCAATTCCACAGGATCATAGTTATCACTAAGCTTCTTATAGGATTCTTCCTTTTCTTCCAGTTTTTTATCTAACTGGGACTGATATAATTTGCGAAGTTTTTCTCTCTCATTCTCTTTATTTTCTTCCTTCGCACCCGGCTTTTCCGCATTCGCTTTGCTTTGTTTTTCTTTCTCTTCCGCTTCGTCAAGAGCCGCTATATTTGCCTTAATTACGGATATGGTATCATTAATATTTTCATATTTATTTAAATCCGCATAGATTCCGGATTTTATGTTATATCTTTCTCTTTCAATTCGTTGTTCTTTCAGAAGGTTGCTCACTTCCTCCTCCTGAGCTGTTGCGATCGCATTCTTCAGGCGGTCCTTTTTTTCATCCTCTCTTCTGAGTTCACCGGCAAGATTCTCCTGCGGTCCGTATAAATTACAGATTTTCTTCAAAAAAACAGTATCAAACGAAGGATGATTATTGAAATCCTTATTTTCTTCCGCTTCGGCCTGCTTCACACCGATGGCATTACCCATTGCCCTCAGTTCATCGATTTCATCACAGGCCTTTACTAATTTTTCTTTTTCCTCCTGATTCTTAAATCCGAGAATTTTATATCTGTAAACATCATGATAAAGATCATCCGCCAAATCCGTAATGGCAGTGTCAATCATTCCCTTTACTTCGATATCCGTAACATCGGGATCAAAAAAATTCTCGAATTTATCCCATGCTTTTTTATATACGTTGCTTTCCTTGAAATTCTTTACATGATCCTCAAATTGATCAGACAAAATTTCATTTAAAATTGCAGCCCTCCATTCCTTCTGCTCCTCCGGAGTACCATGCACGTTATCAAATTCATTTTTTAATTTGGCAAGATATAATACTTTGGCGAGTCCGTCACTCATTTGTTTCTGTCGTTCTTCGTTACGGTCTCCCTGTACGGCTTTGACCAAATCATTAAACGCGCGGTCCATAAATGCGGGAAGCACGTTACCGTTTTCTTCCTCAATCTGATCTACGGCAAAATTGGAATTGATATTATATACCGCTGCAAGGTTTGCGATATTGGTATTGGTATTAAAGCGCTCCGGTTCTTCCGTCTTAATCCTTTTAAGGAAAGACGCGGTTTTTACATGAAGATCCATGCTTGCAGCCGCAAGTTCCTTCCTAAGCTCCGGGTCTGCATCCGGATTCGATAGCGTGATATTTAATTTTGTAATCTCCTTGGATATTTCGCGGATTTCTTTATATTCCGGCTCATCCATCGGAAAACGTCTCAGCATATAAAACATCTTACCGGCAGTGGAAAGTTCATCAAAGACGATACCGTCCTGGTCGGCTCCGGGATTGCTTTGATTGTCAATCTCCTCCTCTTCGCCTTCGGCAATGTCGATAATCCTGTTATTGCTGTCCGTGTTAATCTCAATGTTTTTTTTGCTGTCCGTATTAATCTCGATGATTTTATTGCTGTCCTTGTTAAGCTCAATAATCTCATCGTTATCGTTTTCTTTTTTGCCATTGTTTTCGTCAATTTCCAAGAAATCCTCAACCTCGGTATATTCCGAAGACGATCGCTCAAACGATTGGTTCACCTCCGTAAAAACATTGGTTTTCTTTACATCTACATTTTCATTATCTAAATCAAGGAGTTTTTGATCATAATTGACATTTAATAATTCGATATTATCCATTTTGATTCCCTCCGGTTGCTATATTTTCATACGTTAATTTAATTCTACACCAAAATTCAATTTCATTGTAGGTCCTATTATAAAAATAGTTGTCCAAC
>CACZRH010000266.1 GCA_902783455.1 uncultured Lachnospiraceae bacterium
GATTTTAAAACGCATGAATCGAAGATATACGAAGGAGGAATTTCTTGAGCTTGCATTAAAGCTTAGAAAAGAGCTTCCTGATGTTGCAATTACGACGGATATCATAGTGGGATTTCCGGGAGAAACGAAAGAAGATATCGATGAGACACTTGATGTAATCCGGAAAGTCTGCTTCGACAATGCGTTTACTTTTATCTACTCGAAACGTACGGGTACACCTGCTGCAAGCATGCCCGATCAGGTTGCTGAAGAAGATATCAAAGTATGGTTTGATGAGGTATTAACGCTTGTACAGAATTGTGCAAAAGAACGTACCGCATTGTTACAGGACCAAATTGCCGATGTTTTGGTGGAAGACATCAATTCGCATGATTCTTCGCTGGTAACCGGCAGGATGTCAAACAATACGCTGGTACATTTCCCCGGGGATTCTTCTTTGATTGGAGAAATCGTTACCGTGAAGCTGGAAGAATGTAAGGGATTTTATTATATCGGAAAGCGCGTTTAGCAGTTTAGTTTTAAAATAGATTTTTAGAGTTTTAGAAATAGATTTAAGAGTTTCAGAAATAGTTTTTAAGAGAGAAATAATCGTGACAGAAGAAAAAGTAACAAGCAAAACACCGGGACTTACGCCCATGATGGTGAAATATATGGAGACCAAGGAAGAATACCCCGACTGTATTCTTTTTTATCGACTGGGCGATTTTTATGAGATGTTTTATGAAGATGCAAAAATCGCATCAAAGGAACTGGAACTGACACTGACCGGAAAAAGCTGTGGTTTGGAAGATCGTGCACCGATGTGCGGAGTGCCGTTTCATGCAGTGGATTCCTACTTAAACCGTATGGTTTCCAAGGGATATAAGGTTGCCATCTGCGAGCAGGTTGAAGATCCGAAGCTTGCGAAAGGGCTGGTAAAAAGAGAGGTAACCAGAATCGTAACACCGGGTACCAATACCGATGTTACGGCAATGGATGAAACAAAAAATAATTTTATTATGTGCATTTATTACGGTCTTCGCGGAATCGGTATTTCCGTCGCAGATGTTACAACGGGGGATTATTATCTTTCCGAAGCGGAAAGCAATAAGGAACTCTATGATGAAATCTGCAGATATATGCCGACGGAAATCGTCGCGAATGATTTCTTTTATTCCTGCGGTCTGGATTTTGTGGATATGAAAAACCGGCTTGGTCTGGTCATGTTCACTCTGGAGGACCGTTTTTTTGATGAAAATGCAACCCGCAAAGTTTTGATGAAGCATTTTAAGGTGAATTCCCTGATTGGAATGGGAATTGAGGAATATGAGCATGGCTGCATTGCGGCCGGTGCTTTGTTGCAATATCTGATTGATACGCAGAAAACTTCCCTTGCGCACATTACGCATCTTTTCCCGAATTCCGCAGGAAAATACATGATTCTCGATGCGGCCACAAGACGTAATCTGGAATTAACCGAAACGCTTCGCGAAAAGCAGAAAAGAGGATCCTTATTCTGGGTTTTAGATAAAACCAAAACCGCGATGGGTGCCAGAACACTGCGTAATTTCATCGAACAGCCTTTAATGAAACGCGAGGATATCGAATATCGGTTAAATGCGGTTGAGGCATTGACTGAGACATCCGTAAACCGTGATGAAATCAGGGAATATTTAAATTCCATTTATGATCTGGAGAGATTACTAGGCAAGGTAAGCTATTTGTCAATTAATCCGAGGGATATGATTGCATTTCGTAATTCCTTGGAAATGCTGACTCCGATTAAAAGTGTGCTGTCCGATTATGAGAATCCGCAGCTTAAGGAAATATGCGACAATATTGATTCTCTTCAGGATGTGTATCAAAGAATCCGCGACTGCATCGTGGAAGAACCGCCTTTTTCTTCCCGTGAAGGCGGAATCATTAAGGACGGTTACAGCGCAGATATCGATTACTTAAGAAAAGCCAAGACGGAAGGCAAACAGTGGCTTGCAGAGTTAGAAGAAACCGAGAGAAACCGTACCGGAATCAAGAATTTAAGAATCCGCTATAATAAAGTTTTCGGATATTATCTGGAAGTAACGAATTCCTATAAGGATCTGGTTCCGGATGATTATTCCAGAAAGCAGACACTTGCAAATGCAGAACGATATACCACACCGCGTTTAAAAGAACTGGAAGATACGATTCTGAACGCGGAGGAAAAATTATATACGCTGGAATATGATCTTTTTGTCGAACTTCGTGATTATATTGCGGAAAGACTGGACCGGATTCAGAATACCGCAAAAGCGGTAGCCCTTTTGGATGCGCTTTGTTCACTTTCTTATGTGGGTGAGCAGAACGGGTACGTAAAACCCGTCTTTAATGAAAAGAATTCGATTTCGATTAAGGAAGGCCGTCATCCGGTAGTGGAAAAGGTATTAAATGATTCCCTCTTTATTCCGAATGATACCCTGCTGGATTTAAAAGCCAATCAGATTGCAATCATTACGGGACCGAATATGGCCGGTAAATCGACTTATATGCGACAGACCGCACTGATTGTTTTAATGGCTCAAATCGGCTCTTATGTGCCTGCAAAGAGTGCTTCCATCGGCGTTGTGGACAGAATTTTTACAAGAGTCGGTGCAAGCGATGATTTAGCCAGCGGACAGAGTACCTTTATGGTGGAAATGAATGAGGTTTCGAATATTCTAAGAAATGCGACAAAGAATTCCCTTTTGATTCTCGATGAAATCGGTCGCGGAACCTCAACTTTTGACGGCCTTGCGATTGCATGGGCAGTCATTGAGCATATTGCAAACCGGAATCTTCTCGGTGCAAAAACGCTTTTTGCGACGCATTATCATCTTTTAACCGAGTTAGAGGAAAAGATGGATAATGTAAAGAATTATTGCATTGCCGTAAAAGAAAAAGGGGATGAAATCGTTTTTTTACGAAAAATTATTCCGGGCGGAACCGACCGAAGCTACGGTATTGAGGTGGCGAAGCTCGCAGGCGTTCCGGATATGGTAATTGAGCGCGCCAAGGAAATATTAAATGAGCTTTCCGACGGCGATATCGCATCGATGATTCAGGATATTGATGTCTCCGTTAAGGACGGAAGCAAAATTAGAAAAAATATCAAACGTCAGGACGAAGTGGACGCGGGACAGTTGTCATTCTTTGATTCCGTAACGGATGCGGAAATCGTAAAGGAAATCGAAGAGATTGACATTACCACGTTAACGCCGCTTGACGGACTGAATCTGCTATACAAAATTCAGAATAAAATCAAGAACAGAATTTAGCCGGTTTGGTACAAAAACAGGGAATGGATAAGACATGATTCGTATTTTGGATGATGAAACAATTAATAAAATCGCAGCCGGAGAGGTTGTGGAAAAGCCGTTAAATGTTGTAAAAGAGCTTGTGGAAAATGCCATTGATGCCAATTCTACCGCGATAACGGTGGAGATTAAGGGCGGTGGAATCGATTATATCCGTGTAACGGATAACGGAAAAGGGATTCCGGCGGGAGAAGTAAAGACCGCATTTTTGCGTCATGCCACAAGTAAAATCGCAACGGATGAAGATCTGCATTATTTAAAAACCCTCGGTTTCCGCGGGGAAGCACTTGCCTCGATTGCAGCCGTATCCATGGTGGAAATGAGTACGAAAATCGAGGATCAGATTACCGGTACAAGAATTGTAATCGAAGGCGGTGAGATAAAAGAATTCGAAGAAATCGGAGCACCAAACGGAACTACAATTGTAGTACGAAATCTGTTTTTTAATGTTCCGCCGAGAAAAAAATTCCTGCATTCCCCTGCAGCGGAAGGGGCTGCCATAGTTGAGACCATGCAGCATATGGCACTTTCCATGCCGGGACTTTCCTTTAAGGTGGTAGTGAATAATTCCGTGAAGTTTATGACAAACGGAAACGGTGATTTAAAAGAAGTCATTTATCGCATTTACGGCAGGGATACATCAAATGAGCTGATTCCGATTCTGGTGGAAAAAGACGGAGTAAAAATCGAAGGGTATCTTGGAAGACCTGTAATTGCAAGATCAAATCGCGGAGATGAAAACTATTTTATTAATTCCCGGTATGTGAAATCGACACCCATTGCAAAGGGCATCGAAGAAGGATATAAGGCATTTTTGATGATGCATCGTTTTCCTTTCTGCGTTCTTCATTTCAGCATGGATACTACGGCGCTGGATGTCAATATTCATCCGAATAAAATGCAGGTCCGGATGGAGAATCAGGAACTGGTTACCAGGCTTTTGGCAGATGAAGTACATGCGGCGCTTTTGGAGAGAAATTTAATTCCGGATGTTACGCTTGTAAAGGAAGAAGAGAAAAAAGAAAAAATATCCGCGCCGGAACCCTTTGAAACAAGGCGGATTAACCGGATGTCCAAAAATGAAGGCCGTAATTTTGTTTCTCAAGGTGTTCTGAATTCGAATGAGATTTCCGGAAACAGTTTCGATTCTGCAAATTCCAAGACAGAGAATGCGGTTCCTGTATTTAAAGCGGAAGTTTTGTTTAACGATAAAGAAAATGCTGCTGAAGAAAAAGAATCTGAATTAAAGAAGGTGGCAGCGCTTAATCAAAGTGCCGGTGTCATAAAAAAAGAGATTTCATTTTTTGAAGACGATGAAGATTCAGAGGCTTCCGGGGATAAGACCAAAGAAGAAAAATCCGGACCGAATCCCGCAATTGAAAATATTATTGTGGAAAAACCGGAGCAATATACGCTTTTTCAAAATGAATTCTTTACGGAAGAAGCAAAGGATGAATTTGAAGTAATCGGCCAGGTTTTCGATACCTATTGGATTATCGCATTAAAAGATAAATTCTATTATATGGACCAGCATGCGGCACATGAAAAAGTGAAGTATGAAGAGTTCATGAATAAATTTAAAGAGGGAAAGCTTGAATCCCAGAATCTGTTGCCGCCCTGTGTAATTCAGTTAAAACCTGCGGAGTATGTGATTTTTGATAAAAACAGGGATGCCTTTGCAAATCTGGCTTTTGAAATCGAGGATTTCGGGCAGGATGCAATTGCAGTCCGTGCAATGCCGACGGATTTGTTCGGTTATTCCTGTACGGAGCTTTTCAGGGATATCATGGAAGAACTGTCCGGTGTCTATTCCGCGAAAAGCTTAACGACTGTGGAAGAAAGAATTGCAACCAGAGCTTGTAAGGCAGCTATTAAAGGAAATACCGTTCTTTCAAAGGAATCCGCAAAGGAACTGATTGAAATGCTCTTTACGTTGGAAAATCCTTATCAGTGTCCGCACGGAAGGCCGACGTTGATTGCAGTCAGCAAATATGAGATGGAAAAGATGTTCAAGCGTATTGTATAACGTGACGGAATAATACGGAAGAATGGTATTTTTCAGGTAACGATATGCAAAGAAGAATTGAAGTATGATCTTGGATAAATGATGTCAGATAAAAGAAGATTAATCATAATAACCGGTCCGACCGGAGTCGGAAAAACGAAGATTTCCATTGAGATTGCAAAGGCTTTAAACGGTGAAATCATTTCCGCGGATTCCATGCAGGTTTATAAAGGACTTGATATCGGTTCCGCAAAAATAACTCCGGAGGAAATGCAGGGAGTGAAACATCATCTGATTGATGTTTTAAACCCGACGGAACCTTTTGACGTAACCATTTTTCAGTGTCTTGCAAAACAGGCAATCGAAGAGATTTCTGAAAGAGGAAAGCTTCCGATTGTCGTCGGCGGAACAGGTTTTTACATTCAGGCACTAAGGCGGGATGTGGATTTTACCGAAGAAGAAGGCGACGGGAAAATTCGGGAATCTTTGGAAGAAGAAGCTTTGCAAATCGGAAAAGAAGCATTTCATGAGAAATTAAAGAAAGTTGATCCACTTTCTTATGAGCGGATTCCTGCCGGTAATGTAAAACGTGTGGTAAGGGCATTGGAATTTTATCAAATTCACGGTTATCCGATTTCCGAACATAATGACCGTGAGAAAGAAAAACAAAGCATTTATGATGATTTGTGTTTTGTTCTGAGCAACGAAAGAAGCGTGCTTTACAATTCCATTAACAAACGTGTTGACCAAATGGTGGAAGCGGGGCTCTTTGAGGAAGTGCGAAATTTAAAAGAACTTGGTCTGGGTCCGGGCTTTACTTCCATGCAGGGAATCGGGTACAAAGAGGTCTTGGAATATTTTGACGGTGGTTGCAGCGCCGAAGAAGCGATTGAAAAAATTAAGCTGAATACCAGACATTTTGCCAAAAGGCAGTTTACGTACTTCAAAGGAATGGATGATGTCATCTGGTTTGACAAATCGCAGTATACAAATCCGGATGAGGAGATTTCACAGGGGATTATTACGTTGGTACATGAAAAATACCAAAGTTGAATAAATGATTTACGGAATATTCAAAAACAATTAAACAGTATTTATAGATAAACAGAAGAAATAAGCAGAAGGAAGAGATGACATGAATAATATATACAGCGAAATGGGAATATCCGACGAAGTGTTTGCGTTCGGACAAAAAGTCCTGGATGGTTTAAAAGAACGATTTGAGGCAATCGATGAAATTGCGGAAATCAATCAGATGAAGGTTTTAAAAGCCTTACAGGACTGTCAGGTTTCGGAAGCCTGCATGCTCGGAACGACCGGGTACGGATATAACGATCTCGGCAGAGACCGTCTGGAAGAAGTATATGCGCATATTTTTCATACCGAGGATGCACTTGTCAGACCGCAGATTACCTGTGGAACGCATGCTCTTGCATTGGCATTGATGAGTAATTTGCGACCGGGCGATGAGCTTTTAAGTCCGGTTGGGAAGCCTTATGATACTTTGGAGAAAGTGATCGGAATTACACCGCATCCGGGTTCCCTGGCGGAATACGGGATTTCTTACCGGCAGGTGGATTTAAAAAGTGACGGAAGCTTTGATTATGATTCCATCGAAAAAGCCGTCAATGAAAAGACAAAAATTGTCACAATCCAGCGATCCAAGGGATATCAGACCAGACCTTCTTTTTCAGTTGCACAAATCGGGGAGCTGATTGCGTTTGTGAAAAAAATCAAACCCGAAGTGATTGTCATGGTCGATAACTGTTACGGCGAATTTACGGAAGTTACGGAACCGTCCGATGTTGGTGCGGATATGCTTGTGGGTTCGTTAATCAAGAATCCGGGCGGAGGACTGGCACCAATCGGCGGTTATATTGCCGGGAAGAAGGAATGCATTGAAAATGCCGCGTACAGACTGACTTCACCGGGACTTGGCAAGGAA
>CACZRH010000267.1 GCA_902783455.1 uncultured Lachnospiraceae bacterium
ATACTATTGACCATGAAAGCACCCTCCTTTGGATTGTTTTGGTTTGGTCACCTTAAATCCTAACACAGGAACGGTGCTTTCTCTATTATTATTTTTTCCTACAAAAACTTTACCCTAGCCTGATTCATGACAAAGCATTCATATCTCGCGCCGAATAACGTTTCTTACTTTCAAGCGGGATTTCATTTTCACTTCTTTTAAAAGATTTTTTTCCCGCAGTGTATGCAGTAATTACCATAGTTCCTGAATAAAATTTCACCGCAGTGCGGACAAAATACTGCGCCGCTTACAAAGCCGAAAATCAAACCACCGACAAACAACACTCCGAACACAATCAATACGATAGTCATAAGCACTTTATGTCCGATAAATAACAGGGAAACAAGTAAAATCGCCCATGCTGTCAAAATCATTGCTCCCATAATGTATCGTTTTGTCATGAAACGATTGATTCTCTCTCTTTCCCTGATTAAATCCTGTACTTCTTTCTCCTGCATTGCTCTTTTCATCTCTTCAAGCTGTTTTTCCGTGAATTCGGTATAGCAGTTCGGACATTTGGTTAATGCATCACCGATTATTTCTTTGCATCTTGGACACTGTTTCATTTTTTTCCCCTTTCATACAGCAAACCAACAAGCTCTGCCATTTATGTTATGGTATTGATTTCATTATATCAGAAATAGCAATCGGATAAATAGCAAAACTTCCGTACCGCAATATTTCTATTTTGCAGTACCTGCAGAAAATCTTTCGGCGTAAGCCGCATTTTTCACCCCATTCTCTCTTTTAATTCATGGGTTAATTCATGAACTGCTCTTAAAAATACTTGATTTATTCACACTTCCTTAATAATTCTTTCATCATTCAATGCTATTCTGATAGTTAGAGAGAGACTGAGAAAAATAAAAAATCGAAACCTATCAAAAAGACCGAAAGAAAAGATTTGAAAGCGAGAAAAGAAAATGAGTTCAAAACCGGCTGCGAATAATGAAATGGTTCGCAAGAATTCCAAAGATAAAATATCCGTCAATCAGGTTCTGCAGCAGGCAGATTCCTTTATTTCAACCGACGAGGTATTTTCCAGCGTAACGGAATGGCAGGAAATGATGACCAAATACAATTGTGCGATTCGCGAAATCCGCACAAAATTCGAAGTATTAAACGATGAGCTTTCCATCCGAAGCAACCGCAATCCGATTCACGGAATCTATTCCAGAATTAAAAGTCCCAGAAGCATTATTGAAAAATTACACCGCAAAGGTCTTGATTTGACCATGGATAACATCCGGTCGGAAATCCATGACATCGCCGGTGTCCGTGTTATCTGCGATTTTGCAGATGATATCTATGAAATAGCTGACATGCTTTTAATGCAGGACGACATTAAACTGATTACCTATAAAGACTACATTCGTGCACCGAAGGCAAACGGATACCGTTCCTATCACATGATTGTGGAAACACCGGTATTTTTCTCGGACGGAAAGGAAATGATGAAAGTGGAGGTTCAGCTTCGAACAATCGCCATGGATTTTTGGGCAAGTCTCGAACACGAACTGCGCTACAAAAAAGGACTGGATAAAGAAACCCTGGCCGAGATTTCCGCGGATCTGTTAAACTGCGCCAATACCATTGCCGATGTCGACAATCAGATGATGGGAATTAAGGACAAACTGTATCCGAAATTTCCCGATGCGGACGAGTAAAATTGTCATCGCAAACAGAAAATCAGACTGCAAAAACCCGCCGGACCGGCGGGTTTTTTAAGCAATAAAAAAGACTGTCTAACTCTTCTTCTATCCGAGAAGTTCCCTTACTCCTTCGGCATCAAACACCACTTCTTTTACATGATTTACTTCGATTCTGAATAATGCATTGGCAGCGATATGTTCTGCCGCCTGCTCTAAATCACGGATTCCCGTGGTATCGGAATAAAGCTCCACAACTGCTTTTACGCCGTCTTCGGTCACAACGCATTCTTCTTCTTTCATGCTCATGCGTTTCAGAATTTTCGGTAACGCAAATTTCGAAAAGATAATCTGTTTCTCTTCCGGTGAATAATCCGGAAGATCAATAACGGCAAAACGTGACATCAACGGAGCTGAAATCCGGCTTTTGTCATTCGCCGTTGCAATCGGATATACCCCAAATGTCGGAATCATACATTCCATGTAGTTGTCGGTAAATCCGAGATTATCAAGAAGTGTCAGCAAAACGTCTGCAGGATTTCCGTTTCCTTTTCCGGCATTTGCCTTATCCAGCTCATTGATAATAAATACCAGATTAGACTGTCCCGAATTCGCAAATGCTTCCATGATGATTCCCGGTTTTGCATTTGCATAAACGCGCGAAGATCCCGTAAGCTGCTCCGGATCATTAATCGAGCTCATATCAAGCGTAGTCCACGGAAGCTTCAGAATTCTTGCAACCGCATACGCAACCTGCGATTTTCCTGTACCCGCAGGACCTGCAATCAAAAGGCCGTATGCCGGCAACGTATGCGTTCTGTTAATCTGAATAACGGTCTCTATGATACGCTGCTTTACACTTTCCATTCCGTATAACTCTTCATCCAGAATTCTTCTGGCTTCCACAGGATCAATGGATTCGAAATAATTACTTTTCCACTGAATGTTTAACATTGTGGAAAGTGCTCTTTGCGCATGTCTTCTCTCTTCCGGAGAAACCTCATGTGATCTGGCCACCGCAAGATTTCTTCTCGCCCAGAGTCCGATATTTTCCGGCAGCGTATCACCGGCACAGGTCAGGAAATCGGTTATACTCTGAATGCTGGTAATCCGCATGTCATCTCCGTTTTCCTCCGGCTCATCATCTTCCTCTGAACGGGATACAGGAGGATTACTTTGCAAAAGTCTTTCAATCATAAACTGCAGGAATCCGTCCTCTGAAGACAGCTTTGTCCCTCCGCCGAATGCCTGCTCACGGATTTTATAGACCGCATATCCTTCCGCGGTATTCTTTCCGGATAAACGCACCTTAATACGGTTCTCTCCGAGCCATTTCAACAGATGAACAAATCTCGAATCAATCCGGATGATATCCGCCGAAACGCTTCCGCCCTCTTCCTCAAATTCAAAGGAAGTGCGTTTGTTCGGATTGGTAAAAAATCCGGTAGAATGATGCTTCCATTCTTTGATTCTGTTGTCCAGCACCATAAGCGGATTTTCAAAGGTCGGTACCTCGTTGTGCGAATCAAAAAGCTCATAGGTACATACCGCTTCTGCTTTATCCACGGGTTCATTTTTAAAATCAAATACAGGCATTTTCAATCTCCTTACTGCTTATTCTCTATTTTCTCTTTCTTCTCGTTCTTTTTTCCTTTTCTCTTTCATGTATTCCTCTACAAGCAGATCCAGGTGCATGCAAAGTTCTTTTCCATCCATATCCCTCGCAATATCCAAAACTTTTCCTTGCCGGTCTAAAAAAATCACGGTCGGATATTCCGAAACGCCGAGATTTTTTAAAATCTCTTCGGTTTTTTTATCCGCAATATACTGATGGTAAAGCACGTTTTCCCGCTCACAGACTTGTTTTGCAAGCGCCAGCCGGTTTGGATCCGCCAGTCCGTTTTCATCATTTAAATTCACGCATACGCCCGTAACATAGGCATACATCTCATCATCACGGTGAAGGCACTCCTCCGCGAAAAGATTCATCTCCGTCATATAGCGGACACACTCGGTGTTTTCCGGATACCAGATTTCCAAAACGGTAAAATCATATTCCCTCATCAAATCGGCATTTAATACTTTATCTTCTTCCGAAAACGGCTGTAACGAAATCGCGGTAAAATCCATTGCGCCTTCGCCTTCCCGCTCCTGTCTTGCTTTCCTTCCGAAGATCAAATAGACGCAAAAAAGAATCAGCAGTAAAACCACTGCCAAAATTGCCACGATATGAACGATTTTTTTCGCCAGTCTGCTAAGCTGCATCTTCCCTGCCGGTTCTCTTTCCTACCGTTTTTCTTTCCTGCCGGTTGCTCTCATCTCTACCGGTTTTCTTTCCGAAACTGTTTCGGCGTCATTTCGTATTTTTTCTTAAACACTCTGATAAAATGACTGCAGTCCGAAAATCCGGTTTCCTCCGAAATATAATTCAAATCATAATCCGTAAAAAGAAGCAGATTCTCTGCTTTGGAAAGTCTTAAAAATTCAATATATTCCTTACAGGACTGTCCATAGAGTTTATGAAAGGTTTTTGCAAAATAGGAATAACTCATATGGCACATATCCGCCAGTTCGCTGACATTTAAATTTTCATTCAAATGCTCCCCGATATATAAAATGATATTGTGAATCGAATATTCACCGGTATTGTCAAACGGCTTTAAAAACTCCTCAAATCCGGCATCTCTCCAGTATCGCAGAAGACAGACCAGATATTCGGACAGAATCGAATATAATACCGAATCATATCCGTAACGCTTTTCCTGAATTTCCTGAATGCATTTTTCCGTAAAACGATCCAAATCAAAATCCCGAATCGTTCCTTTCGGGAAAAAAATCGGCAAATCCTTAGACATGGAAGGATTTTGAAATATCGTTCCGATTCTCGGAAGATAATCCCCGTGAAGACGGATTCTGTCCGCACTGAACTTGATTACCGCATACCGACAGTCTTCTTTGGAAAGTTGATGAATCGAATGCATGGCAAGGGGCGGCATAAAAATCATATCTCCGCATTCCATCTCATAGCGGATGTCATTACAGGTTACGGCAATTTTTCCTTCCACCATGTAAAGCACTTCAATAAAATAATGCAAATGCGTTTCAAATGGAAGCGGAACTCTTCTGGTATCAAAATAAAACGCCTCCACCGGGCGGTTTAAGACATCATCATATTCAAACAGTGCCCGCATAATCTTCTCCCCCATGATAGATTTGTTCTATTTTTGAATATCTCCATTATAGCCGAAACCACGCCAACTATCTATACTGATTTTCGGAAATCAGACAAAAATGACATGAATAAACACGGCTGTGGGGAAGAAATACAAAAGACAATGTATTGAGACGCAGCGAAAGGAAGATTATGAAACACACAAAAGACATGACAATCGGAAGCCCCCTGGCGGCACTGATTCTGTTTTCTCTGCCGATTATACTCGGCAATTTATTTCAGCAATTCTATAACCTGATGGATATCGCCATTGTAGGAAATAAACTCGGCGATGATGCACTGGCCGCAGTCGGTGCGACAAGTGCTCTTTACGGATTGTTCTTAAGCCTCGCACACGGTGCAGCAAACGGATTTTCTTTAGTAATCTCAAGATATTTCGGAGCCGGAAATCAGGTTGGATTAAAGCAGTCCATCGCACACAGTTTAAAATTAAGCATCTATGTTGCAGTATTATTAACAGCGGTTGCAGTACTTTTTACCAAACCGCTGCTTCGAATTCTTCATACACCGGATGTGGAGCTGTCCTACCGTTACATATCCATCATATTATTCTGCGTGGTATTTACGGTACTTTATAACATCCTTGCGGGAATTCTGCGTGCGGTCGGAAATTCCTTAATGCCTTTGATTTTTTTAATCATCGGTTCATTTGTAAATATTGGTCTGGATTATTTATTCATCTGCATTTTTGATTTGGGAGTATTCGGTGCGGGTCTTGCTACCGTTCTTTCCCAGGCAGCATCCTGCACACTGTGCGGTCTGTATCTGGTAAAAAGATGTCCCGATTTAATGCCTGCTAAAGAGGACTTCCAAAGAAATGTAGAAATAACAAAAGACCTTATTGGAAACGGAACTTCAATGGCTTTAATGTTTTCCATCGTATCCATTGGTTCCATCTGTCTGCAGTATGCGGTAAATAACTTAGGACCTGTAACGGTCGCCGCTCATACCACAGCCCGTAAAATCGATGAAACCATGATGGTTGTTTTTGCACCGCTTTCCATGGCCTGTGCAACGTTTTGCAGTCAGAACCTGGGAGCCGGCAAAACGGACCGGATTAGAAAAGGAATCCTGAGTGCATTTTTACTTGGTTTTGGCATATCCCTTATTACCATCGCCATTACGTTTTTATACGGAACCGACCTTGTAAAAATTGTAAGCGGAAGTGAAAATCCGCAGGTCATTCAACTCGGCTCACTATATTTAAAAATGAATATTCCTTTTTATTTCTTCTTAGTAGCACTTGTGCTTCTTCGAAGCACCCTGCAGGGATTGCAAAAAAAAGCAGCACCGCTTATTGCAAGTGCTGTTGAAATGATCGGAAAAACTGTTATTGCGCTGCTTTGGGTTCCGCGAATCGGATATTTGGGAATCATTGTATCCGAACCGATTATCTGGTTTACATGTTCTGTCATTGTAAGCGTCGCTTTTATAACGACCTTGTCGGAGCTTTCCGCAAAGCAGGAATCACAGCAGGAAGCAAATCCGCGTCAGCAAATTGTCATTCCTGTTCCGGCAAAGACTGAACCAAATCTTTTATCACCTCGCCGGCCATAATATAACCGACCACAGGAGGTACGAAGGAAACGGATCCGGGGGTTCCCCGAAGTTTCCCACCGGCCTCCTTTGTTATTTCCTCTAAAGGCTTAATCGGTTCTTCTTTGGAATAAACCACTTTCACATTCTTAATTCCACGTTTTTTTAATTCATATCGCATCACTTTTGCAAGCGGACATACGCTTGTTTTAGAAATATCCGTTACTTCGAAGGCGGAAGCATTCAGTTTGTTTCCCGCCCCCATAGCGGATATAACGGGCACGTTTGCTTCTTTCGCCGCTTCTATTAAAGCGATTTTTGCGCTCACGGTATCTACTGCATCCACGACATAATCATATTCGGAAAAATCAAATTCCGCCTTTGTTTCCGGCAAAAAGAAAGTATCATGAATCCGTATCTCACAGGTGGGAAAAATCTTAGCAATTCTTTCCTTCATTGCCTGCGTTTTTTTCATTCCGACGGTTTCATGAGTAGCTATAATCTGCCGGTTAATGTTGGTAATACTGACCTCATCATTATCGATTAAATCCAGTGAACCGATTCCGGCACGGGCCAAAGCCTCCGCACACGATCCGCCGACTCCTCCAAGACCGAATACCGCCACACGTGAAGAAAAGAGGCGCCACATCGCCTCTTTCCCAATTAAAATCTCGGTTCTTTGAAATTGCAGATTACCCTGATTATCCATTCATTTCTTTCCGTCTTATTGTAAAAACAACGATTCCGATATCCGATTACCTTCGCAAAATGCGATTTATCAATCGGATCTGACTTACTCCGTCCCGATCTCCGCAGCCGTATCTGTTGCTTTATCCGCAATCATATCAACCATGCACCAGGTTCCGTTATAATTTACAAATAAATACGTACTGTGTGTGGAGTCCACAATGTCGGCTCCCGTTCTCGTTAAATGCATCGGTTTGTCGAAATCAATATGACAAGCGAAGCAGTCATCCGTATAACGAACGTAATGATCCACATTCACGTTTTCAAAAGCGGGATTCTTTAATGTATGAGCGGAAGTAAAGGTAATATCCACACCGCTTGCCCAGCCTTTTGCAAGTTCGTCATAGAAGGAGCCCGGAATTAAGAATTTACGAACCGTATCCAGACCATGGGATGCACCCTGTAAATCCGCAGTATTAAATAAGCTCCAGGTCTCGGCGATATTTAATGCCGTTTCCTTTAAGTCTTCCGGCATCTCGCTCTCTACACCGAACGGAACACTGAATTTTGTTCCTTCAAGACTGCATTCTAAGTTATTGCCGTTTGAATCACTTACCACAACCTCCGGTGCCTTGCTGAGCGCGGGAATCTGATATTCCACCATATTCGGAACCGTAATGTATTCTGCGGCATTTGCAAAAAGACTCTGCGTATCCACCGTACCGGTGATATATTCATTTCCTGCCGTAACGCCGTTTACCGTAACATGAGAGCCCTCCGGCACTACAATTGTATAATCGGTCAGATCACCGGAATTAACCAGTTCCGCTTTCACGACTTTCCAGTCCATGGCGGTCAGAATTACAAACACCACTCTTTCGTTATATGCGCTTAAGGTTACTTTTGCAATCGGTTCTCCGTCTGCCAAAATATCATAAACCGGTTCTTCGGTATTGTAGCTGCTCGGGTCTTTCTCATAACTGATGGTCTTTCCTTCCGTCTGGGAAAGAAGCGCCTGTAAAATAACATCCGAAGATTCAAATGCACTTGTGTTCTCCGATGCAAATCCTTCCGGAAGTTCATTTGCAACCAGACTTTCCTTGAAGCTTTGCAGATACTGCTCAAATGCATAGAAGGACTGGGATTTTTCAAACTTCTTTAAGGACGAATCCGTATATACTAAGAAAATTGCGCTTAAAACCAGTAAAAATGCCGTATAAACAACCAGGATACAAAGGAAATAGAAGGATGACTTAAACTTCACTTTCTTCTTTTTCCCGCTGTAGCTATAGGAGCTTCTGCCGGATCTGCTTCTGCTTTCGGAAGACCTGCTGTATCTGTAGTCCGAATCTCTGTCATATCTGCTTCCTGATCTACCGGTACGGCTGCCTGATGTCTTTCCTTTCGAACTGCTGCCGGAGTGGCCGGAAGGTCTTCTTCCGGATGAACTCTGAGAACTTCTTCTGTATTCACTCATGGCTTAGTTCCCTCCTTTCGGTCTTACCACGAAAGCGTCGGGCAGCTTCCAGGAAGAATTCTGATAATAGAAGGTAACGGAAGTCATTTCGTACTTTCCGTTGTAAACCATGGTTGTAGAGCTTCCGCCGTCTAAGTTTGCCGCATTCACCGCATCATAATCCTGCATGATGGAAATCAGGTCGGATGCCGTTGCACCAAGGTGTCCGCTGGTTCCACGACCGTCGGTTACAAGAAGTAACACTGCTCCGTCTTTTCTCTGACCGATAACGGTTCTCGGGTTCGCACCGCTGCCCTGTCCGCCAAGCTGACGGGGTTCTCCGTTAATGATCAGCGGAACAAAGTGATTGTTTGAATCGGAGGCTTCATCCTGGAAGGAAACCGCATCACGAATTCCCTTTTCCTCAACATATGCCTTCACTTCATTTGCACTCTTTCCGGTTATTTCATCCACGATTAAAATGTTATCGTGATTAAATCCGATAATATATAAACCTGCAAGACCGGACGGATTGTTATAGGTAATCTGATCATCCTGTACAACCACGCCAAGCGGCTGTCCGCCTTTGTTTCCGGTGGAAACATAAAGGCCTCCGTTTACACCTGCAATACCGCCTGCCCCTTCTACAACCTCATGAAGCTCTTTTCCGTATTCACTCCATGGATAAGTACTGCCGACCACAACCTGGGAAGGATCCTTGATAATCATCATTTTTGCAAGGAACGAACGTCCCGGAATCTCCTCTAAACGAATACCGTTTTCATCAAAAACCTCATTCGCATACGGGGATTCCTCGCCAACCGTTTCGCTTGTTTCAACGGTAATCAAAGATTCATCCTGCTCCACTTCCATCTTCTGCATCGCATTGGTTGCAACGATTTCCTTGATTTCATCCTTTGAGCAAACCATACGCGCCACGAATTTCAGCTGACCGCTTTCCATCAGGGTTGTAATCAGAATGTTTCTGGCCGCTTCGGAACTGTTTTTTACTTTAAAAAGCATCAGATAAGCCGTTCCGCAAATCACAAGAATCGTAACCAGAAGCAAAATTCCGAGTCTGCCGGCTACGGTTAACGCTACTTTTACTTTGCTTTTTTTCTTTTTTCTTTTCTGGGGTCTGGCGTAAGTTGACACGTGTTTCCTCCGTTCATTGCTATAAAAACTCATTCCATATAATTCAGATACCGGCTTGTGATTTCCGGCTTCTTCGAATTCTTTTTCAAAAGTCGTAACAACAGCCAAAATATTGTATCATAATTTGGAATATTTTGCACCATATATTTCTTTACTCACCATATATTGTGGTCTTCCTTGGCGAATTCTTCCTGTTTTTTCTTAATCTGCTCCTCGAACAGAAGCCTTGCCCGTTCTGCCATTTCCATTTCTTCTTCAATCCGCTTCAGCTCGCGTTTATCCCATGCTTTTTTCGCAAGGCGAAGAAAAAATACCAGGAATCCGGCAATCAGGATACCGATTATGATTCCAATCATACGATAATTCGGTATCATGCGATAGTATTCTTTTGCACTTTTTCCTTTTACTTCGAGAGAAGACGGTGCATCCGCCAATCCGTAATCATGTTCCGACCAGTCCGTATTCGATTTTAAAAAATAGACGTAGCTCGGTTTTGACGTCCCGTTATCATCAAATGTTAAATCTATGTTATACCAGTAATCGCCGATTTTTACGCGATTCCATACATGGGTTCTTCCGAAGTCACAGGTGACGGGAATATCCAGTTCTTTCATAATCAGATAGAAGCTGTACGCATAACCGTTACATGCGGACTCGTGACTGAAAAGGCAGCTGTATGCCCCGCCCTTGACATAATTATATTTGTTCAAAAGAATCAAATAATCATGTGCCGCCTTTACCTTCTCATAATCGCTTTCCAGATTCTTCAGATGACTTGCAATCTGATGTACACGGATTTTAGTAAAATAGGACGCGATAAGTGACGGCCTGCTGATCTTCACTTTCACGTCAAAATACGCACCATGCGGGGTATAGGTATATTGATAGTGATGAATTTCCGAACTTTTGTACATATCCCGTTTAAACGTTGCAGGAAGCAGATAATCAAAGGTCGACTCATCCGGTTTCACCCTGCTTTTTACTTTCACGACACGTTTGCCGTCTACCGCCGCATCCGCCACCACATTCAGAAGCTCTTCCTCCGTGGTTACAACTTTTGAAACAACACGAATATGAAACAGAATATAAAAAACAATCAAACCGATAATAACTGCCGGAATGATTAAAAAAATAATATCCGATTTCTTTTTTCTTAGATTTCTGCCCCGGTATTCGCCATCCATATTTTTCTTTTTGCTTTATATCCGTTTCATACGGAAATCATTTTGTATTAACTGAAATTCAACTGACAATCTTTTGGACTTTACTGCAATTCATCCATCAGACGTTTAGCAATTTCCTCATACTCCTTCTGTGCCTCCTCAAACGGCACAAATGCCAGATCCGGAACTCTTTTTAACCGGTATCCGTCCTTTGGCTCCGGCTCCTTTAACAGTTCCACCAAATCATAATCGAGTAGCGCATCGTCAATATCCTTAATCTGCGCAAGTTCTTCTTCCGTTAAATCCGGCAGACCGAATTTCGTATAAATCACATCCAGAAAGCGGTCTTCGATTTCATAATACTTCGGCATAAACTGCTTAACCGGACGGATCAAATCCGCCAGATATGCTTCTGCACCGTCGTGTAAAAGACAGCCAAGCTGTATGCGCACGGAATCTCCTCTTGCCCCGGCTTCTTTCGCCGCATTGATGCAATGCTGCGCAACCGAATAAAAATGAGTCCCCTGCCCGTTCGCACGGCATATTAAAGACAACGCATGCGCTATATCCGTTAAGGTTATGGTTTCCGGCTGCGGATTAATCGGATCCACCTTATATCCCATAAAAGTTTTTAAATAAACATCCATTTTATCAATTGCTCCATCCTCTCAGGCTGACAAATTAGATTTTCAGCAATTTACGAAAAATATAAACCGATTCAGCCCGTATTCCTTATTGTACTTGTTTTGCGCATACTTCGCAACTTTCTCTTGACAAGACCCCTCTTTTCTTACTATAATAATCAGCGCAGGTCGAAAAACCTGCGCAATAATAACTCGGGGTGTGGCTCAGTTTGGCTAGAGCGCTGCCTTAGGGAGGCAGAGGTCGCAAGTTCGAATCTTGTCACTCCGACTCAGGGAAAATCAAGGGTTTCACAATCCTTGATTTTTTCTTTTCAATCATTTTCTAACTGTTTCAACATTTTTTTATTTTTCCCGAATCACTCCGGCAGACAGTTCAACTTCTTATCGCTCTTTGACATACATCTCCGCACGACTTTGA
>CACZRH010000268.1 GCA_902783455.1 uncultured Lachnospiraceae bacterium
AAGTTCGGCACGTATTTCATCCGCTCTTGCGAAATTCTTCTCTTTTCTGGCAGTTTGACGCTCTTCGATTAATTTTTCAATATCGGCATCCAAAAGCTCTTTCTTCCTCTCCACCGTAATGCCGAGGATATCGCAAAGCTCGGTCAATTCCGCTAAAAGCGCAGCGGCAAATGCCGCGGAAGACTCTCCGGTAATATTTGTATTCATGAATTTTACAAGCTCAAAAATTGCCGCAATCGCATCAGCGGTGTTAAAGTCATCGTCCATCGCCTCTTCGTATTTTACGCGATATGCATCTGCTTCTTTGATCAGAGCCTGCTCTGCTTCCGTTATTTCACCGGTATTTCCCTTTGTGGCAAAATCCTTTGCCCGATCAGCCGCCGTAAGGATTCTGTCCAAGGAATTTTTAGCAGCTTCCATCAAATCCGCACTGAAATTAAGCTGACTGCGGTAATGCGCGGAAAGCATAAAGAAGCGCAATACCTGAGCATCATATTTTTCTAAAATGTCGCGTACGGTAAAGAAATTTCCGAGGGATTTCGACATTTTGCGATTGTCGATATTTAAGAATGCATTGTGCATCCAGTATTTTGCAAAGGGTTTTCCGTTTGCGGCTTCGGACTGCGCAATTTCATTTTCATGATGCGGGAAAATCAAATCCTCGCCGCCGGCATGAATATCGATTTCTTCCCCTAAATACTTGCGGCTCATTACGGAGCACTCAATATGCCAGCCGGGACGACCTTCACACCAGGGGGAAACCCAGAACGGTTCACCTTCTTTTTTCGGCTTCCATAAAACGAAATCCAGCGGGTCTTCCTTTTGATCCTCTCCGGAAACCAAAAGGGATCTCATACCGCCCTGCAGATCATCAAGATTTTTATGGGAAAGCTTTCCGTAATCCTTGAATTTACGGGTGCTGTAATATACCGTTCCGTCCTTGGCAACATAAGCATATCCCTTATCGATTAAGGTCTGAATCATTTCCAGCATGCCGTCGATTTCTTCCGTCGCCTTCGGATGTGTGGTCGCGGGTTTCACATTTAAGGATTCCATATCTTTTTTGCATTCTGCAATATAACGCTCTGAAATCACGGACGGATCCACGCCTTCTTCGTTCGCAGCCTTGATGATTTTATCGTCCACATCCGTAAAATTCGATACATAATTTACTTCATATCCCTTGTACTCCATATACCGTCTTACGGTATCAAATACCATCATGGGACGGGCATTCCCGATATGAATCAAATTGTATACGGTGGGACCGCAGACATACATTTTAACCTTCCCTTCTTCTATGGGTTTAAATGTCTGTTTGCATTTTGTAAGTGTGTTGTAAATTTGCATATGTCTTACCTCTTTTACTGTTTCGTACCTTTTTAAATTAATGACTGATATTTGTAATGCATTTTTCCAGTTCATCCAAACGTTCTTTCAGCTGCTTATTTTCCTGCGATAAGCGGTTAATATCATCCATGACGGGATCCGGTAAATGTACCTGATCGAGCGTATCTCTCGGAATCGCAACATTGTCCCGCTTTACGATTCGGCCCGGAACACCGACTACCGTACAGTTCGGTGGAACCTCTTTCAACACCACGCTGCCGGCACCGATTTTTGAATTTTCCCCGACGGTAAAGGATCCCAGCACTCTCGCACCGGAAGAAACCATAACGTTATCTTCCAGGGTCGGATGACGTTTGCCGTGCTCTTTTCCGGTACCCCCCAGGGTTACGCCCTGATAAAGTGTTACGTTATTTCCGATAATCGTGGTTTCTCCGATTACCACGCCGTTTCCGTGATCGATAAAGAGCCCCTCTCCGATTGTCGCACCCGGATGGATTTCAATACCGGTTTTACGAACGGCTCTCTGCGAAATATATCTTGCAAGAAAATAATGCTTCTTTAAATACAACTTATGCGCGAGTCTGTAATGAAGCATCACGCGAAAACTGGGATACAGAAATACTTCCATGTTGGAATGAATTGCCGGGTCCCGTTCTCTGATAATTGCCGTTTCTTTTTTGATTCTGCTGATAATACCCATTCTGCTTTGTTTCTTCTTTTAGTGAGTTCTATAATTTGAATTTAGTTTACATAATATAATTTACATAATTTTATTATGTGTCATTTTACTTTAATAATCGATTTTTTATTCACAAATAAAATATGGCTTTTCAATGCATTTTAAGGCATTCAGATTTTCGAAAGTCTCTTCTTCTTTGGATTTCACGTAGATTTTAAAGCAGTCCTGCGCCTTTTTAAAGCCGAACAGAAAACGGGTAAGATTTTCAATCGTAATCTCCCCTTCGGCGGAAAGCTTCTCTCCCTCGGCATTTTTCATTTCCGAGTCTCCGATTTTGATAGCGGAAAGCTTTCCTCCCATCGGTCCGCAGTGAAGCATATATAATCCGGCATTTTCCACAATTCGCTCATCAAAAATCCGAAGTGCCATCACAAATTCCTTCGGACACTGAACCGTACTTAAGATTGCCTTCACATCAATTATTCTGGCCATTGTCACAATCGGATCGGGGTCTTCCAGGAATAAATCTTCTTTCTTAAATTCATCCGTACAAAGCATAAATACCGGTCTTTTGTCGCTGAATGCCGTACTCTTTCCGTCTGCCTCATTTACGATTTCCTGCTTGACCAGCGTATAGGCAAATACGCAGCACAAGCTGTTTTTGCATTCAACAAGGAACAGATTTCCGCCCTTTTCTTTGCAGGTATTTTTTAAATTCATTACTGTATGAGCCGATTGAAGAATATAACAGTCGGACTGATTTTTTAATCTGTCATTTATGAAATTCGCCACGATTCCCGCATCTTTTTCCGAAACCGGCCGGATCCGGTAATCCTCTGAATCCTTTACAAGCAAATGAAACTCCCCTTCCGTTTCATTTGCGGTTCTTAGCAAATCATCGTTTAAGCGAAGTCCGTTGATTCGAATTCCGCTTCGCTCTTCCACTTTCACAAAGCCATACGGAACAAAATACTTTTCTTCCATCGGACGTAAAAAAGTATAAGGCTCCGCCTCACTTTGCATGCATTGAAAGGCTTCCTTCATCAGGGCATCCATATTGCCCCTTCTGCGGAATTTTTCCTTCGTAAATACATTTTTTATTTCACAGAGTTCTTCCCCTCTGCCGGTATAATGCGGTGCAAGGTATAACGAACTCACCGTTTCCATATTTTCCCTGCCGGCGAATACTAAATTGTCGCCTTCCGCAAGATATACGATTTCCATATTTCAACCTCAACAATTTTGCAAAATGACACTTGGTGACGGGGATGTTGTGTCATTTCAGATTTTACTGCAACCGCTGCAGCTTCCACAGTCCGGAGTAATCGCATAGGAAACCATTTCGTTTGCTTCCGAAATCAGGCAGACCGCCTGCGCGGAAATACCTTCTCCGCTTCCGGTAAATCCGAGTCCCTCTTCCGTGGTAGCCTTTACGTTTACCTGCGAAATATCAAGTCCCAGGGTATCCGCGATATTCTTTCTCATATTGTCGATATGCGGGCGCATTTTCGGAGCCTGCGCAATGATTGTTGCATCGATATTATTTATCAGATAGCCCTCTTCTTCCAGCAAATCTCCCACATGCTTTAAAAGAATCAGACTGGAAATGCCTTTATATTTTTCATCGGTATCCGGAAAATGCTTCCCGATATCTCCGAGTGCCGCTGCACCAAGCAGGGCATCTGAAATTGCATGCAGCAAAACATCCGCATCCGAATGTCCGAGCAGCCCTTTTTCATATTCGATTTTTTCACCGCCGATAATTAAATCACGTCCCTCGGTAAGACGGTGAACATCATATCCCATTCCGACTCTCATGATCATCCTCTTTTTTACTAAAATCAGACATACTTTATACCGGCTAATCCAAAAACAGATTAACCGATTTATTTTACCACATTTTCTTTATTTTTGCACGCAAATCGTGTATTCCGCGTTAAAAATCCCCTCCGGATGTAATATCTGCTCATATTCTCTTTCGCTTAATTCACCCGAAAAGCTTTCCGAATCACATCTGCCGTACCAGGGCTCAATGCAGACAAACGGCGCATTCTTATGCGGCGGCGACCATAAGCCGACCAAAGGTGCATCGAAATATACGGAAACCAGCATATTTCCTGCTTCGTCAAGTAAATCCACTCTGCCAAGCTGTTTGTTTTCGATCACAAGCGCATCATGATCAAACAGTTCTTCCGTAATGGGAAGTATTCCGTTTACCACTTCCATTGTTTCCGCCCGGTCCGTCACACAGCCGCCGGCTCCGAAGATCCGGTTTTGAATGGCGTTTACGCATTTTTCATCGCAATCATATAATCGGAAGGAATGACCTGACAATTTCGGAACCGCAAAAGCAGGATGCGCGCCGATGGCAAAATACATATCTTCGGCATTGGGATTTTGCACTTTCCACATCACCAAAACCCCGGCATCCTCCAGCCGGTAACCGATGGATAAAAGAAACCGGAACGGATATTTTTCCAGACTCTCCTCATCTTCCGTAAGCGAAAACCAGATCTCATCCGCTTTTTCCTTCACCGGAGAAAATTCCCGGTCCCTTGCAAATCCATGCTGCCCGATGGTATAGGTTTTTCCCTGATATCGATACTGCTTCTCTTTTACGCCACCGACAAACGGAAACAAAACCGGCGATGTACGGTTCCAGAATTCGGGATTGGCATCCCACATAAACTCCCTCCCGTCGGATTTCCGAATCAGGCTTTTTAACTCCGCACCATGAGAATCAATCTCACATTGAATGAATTCGTTTTGAATTATATACCGCATAAGCAACCTCCTTTAATAATTGCAAAAAGGTAAACATAAAATGTTTACCTCTCAATTTTACCTTTTTAATTAAACCAAAACCGCACATTTAGTTTACATAAATTATTATTCATTCTGTTTTTGCGTAATACTCTTCCAGTTTCGGTCTGGCCGCAACATAATATTCCTCAAGCTGCGGATCAAAATGCGTTCCCATACCATCCATGATAATCTTATCCGCTTCCTCGAAGCTCATCTTTTCCTTGTAACAGCGTTTGCTTACAAGTGCATCATATACATCCGCAACCGCCATAATTCTGGCTTCAATCGGAATTTCCTCTCCCTTTAATCCTTCCGGATAACCGGACCCGTTATAACGCTCATGATGATAATGAGCCACATTCTCGGCAAGCAGATGAAATTCAAAGTCATCCGTATCCTTTAAAATATCATGCACGATCCTCGCACCTTCCGCCGCATGTTTCTTCATCTCATCAAATTCTTTGGGTTCAAATCTGCCTTCCTTTTGAAGGATGCGGTCCGGAACGGCAATTTTACCCAGATCATGCATGGGCGCCGCTTTAATTAAATCCTTGCAGAATTTGTCGCTTAAATTCAGTTTATTATCTTTCTTGATTTCCTCAATCAGAATCTTAATGCAGTCACTGGTTCTACGGATATGTCCGCCCGTGGAATTGTCGCGGCTTTCCACCATGCTCGCCATGCTTAACACAAGGTTATCATGCATTTCAACAATTCGTTCCGTTTTCTTTTCGACCTCTGTTTCCAGAATTTTATTCAAGTTGTTTAGAAGTCTGATGTACCTGATATTTTCCGTATCATCAATAAAATACAGCTGATATCCGATTTTATTTCTGCCGCTGAAGAGGTAGGAAAGCTGAACAGTGTAAAATTTGGCATTTTCATATTCGTCATTTTTTTCTGTCAGCACTTCTTCTCTTTTTGTGTGTTTATCGGCTAATTTTGCCTTTTCGCCCTCCGGCATTTTGATATAGATCTGTTCGGATTTCTCATTATCTTTTTCGAATGTTTCTACCCAGCGAATGACATATTTTTTCAAATCTTCATCTTTGGCAATGTCACCGTCAATCGGAATCTTTCCGATCCCCGGAAAAATCTCCTTCGCCCTTTCATTACTTCCCAGATAACGATGATTTAAATTCATGGTAAGGAAACCATTCTGTCCGTTTTCCAGCATCGTTTCAATCGTCGTATCACTGACCTGATAAAGCGTTAAACGCTCCGCTATTAGCAGATACACAATCTGTGCAAATACATATGACATCGGTGCGATTTCCAATGTCGATCCTGAAATTTTACCGCCGAGATATCCGATAACGGTAAAAAATTCGGGCAAAAAGAGCAGATAAAGCATTACTCTTGATACCTGTTTTTTCCAAAACAGCGTATACAGAATCGTAAAAAATCCGGTCAGCAGGTAAAACAGAATCAGCAGATAGAAAACTGTATGAACATGTCCGTACTCTTTTACCAGCATTCCGAGCCCGTCGACCTTCGTAAAGGATACCGTTTTATAAAAATACGGATTGTTTCCCGTAGTCAGGACAAAACCATATACAACGGAATTCATGACTAAAAGAAGCGTACGAATCAGTGCAGGTACTTTAATCTCACAAAGATTGAAAATGGAAAATGTTATAAAAAAGGTGAGATAGATTCCACCGAGATAGGTGATGCGGTTTGCCACCAATGCCTGATCGAGATTATCTGCATACGCCATAAACACATTGCCCAGATTGGCAATCGGTATCAAAAGAAAAATTGCCGTAATATTTACATCAAAATGCTTCTGATACCGAAATACGTAAAATATGGATAATAAAAATGATAAAAGAAAAAATATGTTATAATATGTCATTCATCATCCTCGAAATTCAGGATTATCGTGCATTTAAAAATGCTTTTAACAAATCTTTATACTCTTCATATGCCGGAATATTTGCATACTCCTTCTTAATATTCTCCGGAGCACGGAATAAAAATCCCGCCTTTCCCGCCTGAATCATGGCCAGATCATTAAAACTGTCACCGGTCGCAATTGTATCAAATCCACAGCTCTGAAGTGCCTTTACGGTAGTAAGCTTCGATTTTTCACAGCGCATTTTATATCCCGTAATCTCACCGTTTGGTGCAACCTCCAGGGTATTGCAGAAAAGCGTCGGCATCCCGAGCTTTACCATCAGCGGTTTTGCAAACTGTTCAAATGTATCGCTGATGATAATCGTCTGCATATTGTCACGCAACTCATCTAAAAATTCCTTCGCACCAGGCAGCGGATCGATGGTCGCAATCGTTGCCTGGATTTCATTCAGTCCAAGTCCGTGCTCTTTTAAAATAGCAAGACGGAATTTCATCAATTTATCATAATCCGGCTCATCTCTTGTGGTCTTTCTCAGCTCCGGAATACCGCTCGCCTCGGAAAAGGCAATCCAGATCTCCGGTACAAGCACTCCTTCAAGGTCAAGACAGGCTACATTCATTCCCATTTTTTTACTCTCCCGTTTCATAAAATCTGTATAACATTATATCATTTCATTAAAGATTTGCCAAAGCTTCTTCGATGGCTGCACGATACCCATCAAAATAAGACACTGTAACCGGATTTTCGGTTAAAATATTACCGTTTCATTTTTCAACGTATCAATAATGCCAATATCGGAAGTGTTACGATACTAAACAGCGTGCTTAATAAAATACAATTCGCCGCAAGGTCCGTACTTTTTCCATGCATTTCCGCCATTCCGAGAAGCACAGAAGCACAAGGTGTTCCGCATAGAATCAGCACGGCATAGCGAAAGGTATCCGGCAACGGAAGAAGCATGGAAATCCCGAATCCGAATAACGGAAAAACCAAAAGTTTCAACCCGCAGGTAAGATAGATTTTCGGATTCGAAAAGAGTTTTTTCAATTCAATCGTCGCCAAACGAATCCCCAGAATCAGCATACAAAGCGGCGTGGTCATTTTTCCGACCACATCGATTCCGTTAAATAAAAATTTCGGAAACCACGCCATGCCGTTAAACAAATAAAGCGGTACCGCAATCAGGAAAGCAACAAAAGCCGGATTTATAAATGCATTTTTAATCGAAATATATGTTTTCTCTCCCGTTACTCCGTAAACGCCGATTGTAAATACCAGCAAATTCATGGATGTTACAAAAATACAGGAATAGCAGGCCACTTCCGGGCTGTCAGGAAACAAAGCCTTAATCAGGGGAAGTCCGAAAAAACCGACATTCCCAAGCACCGCACCGACATTCATAATCCGGTAATAATCATCATCCTGTTTCTTTCCGAAAATCAGATAAAGCAGAAAGAAAAACAGAATCTGCACCAGCAGTGCAAATACAAAAAACAATATCATATGCCAAATCATTTCTTTCGTTCTCGGAAGCTGCAAAAATGATGCAAGCACCATACATGGGGAACAAAAATAAATCAGGATATACGACATTGTCGATAAATGCTCCGGGGCTGCTTTCTTTATTTTACAGAAAACATACCCCGGAATCATATACAAAAGTGATAATAAAACATTAAAAAATGCGACCTGAAACATCCTATAAAACTACTCTTTCGAAATAACTCTTATTCGAAATCGACCACATCTGCCCATTTAAGCAGGAATTCCTTCTCTTCCGGTTTTCCTTTTACAGACTGGGATGCCGCAACAATCGGCAGCCATTTTTCCACATACTGACGTGCGGTATCGGTCTTCTCGCAGAAAAGATTCAGATACTGCGCAGCCAATTCATCCTTGCCTGCAAGACTGAACAAAAGATAGGTTCTTGCAACATCTGCGGAAGCATTTCCGGCCGTTACATGTGCCCAGTCCAAAATATGCGGAACACCCTTCTTGTCAATGATAATGTTGGACGGATTAAAATCGCCGTGGCAAACCTTGTTATGAGCCGGAAGTGCCGCAAGGCGTGTGTGAAGTTCATATCTTGCCGTTGCATCCAGCGCGGACTGGGAAATCTTACGCTGCATTTTTTCCTTTTGGGAATTTAAATTCGCAACGGTGTGGGAATGCACCTTGATCTGCAAATCCACAAACATTTCCAGATATTCATCCATCTTCTTCGGATTCTTATCCATCAGCTCCTGCAGTGTTTTTCCTTCCACGAACTCGGTAGCGATTGCCCATTTCCCGTCGATTTTTCCTACTTCACGGATACGCGGAATATGTAAATCCGCCAAATCTTCTACTCTCGCCTGATTGCATGCCTCGTTTAAAATATCCGCCTTAGAGAATGCTTCGTTTTCAAATACTTTGATTGCCAGATCTCCGTCTCTGTAGACTTTCTTTGTGCCTCTGTCGGCAATTAATTTATCTAATTTCATAGTTTCCCTCCAAATTTATGTCAACTATTTTAAAATTATGTCAACCATTTGTTTTGTGTCAACCATTTCTGATTTATGTAAACTATCCAAACTTTATGTTAACCATTTTGTATTTTCTTAACACACCATGAAATTTTTGTATTAAACCTCGGTATGCTTTCCATAGTAAGCATTTAAGTACATCTGCTTAATCTCGCTCATTAACGGATATCTCGGGTTTGCACCGGTGCACTGGTCATCGAATGCCTGCTCGGTC
>CACZRH010000269.1 GCA_902783455.1 uncultured Lachnospiraceae bacterium
ATGCATTTTCCGTTATTTACTACATTATAATGCGTCAGCATAACACCCTTCGGGAAGCCCGTGGTACCGGAGGTGTACTGCATGTTGCAGACATCATGCTTATCCACCAGTGAGGAACGTCTGTAAACTTCCTCGATGGGAACGCTGTCCGCCAAAGCAAGCGCGTCATCCCAGGTTAAGCAGCCGGGCTGTCTGGAGCTTACATTGATGATATGACGAAGGAACGGAAGACGCTTGCAGTGAAGCGCTTTGCCCGGTGTATTGGTAGCAAGTTCCGGACAGAGCTCCGCCATGATTTCGCTGTAATGGGAATCACGGAAGCCGTCAATCATCACCAGGGTGTGCGTATCGGAATTTCGTAACAAATACTCTGCTTCATGAATTTTATATGCGGTATTCATCGTAACCAGAACCGCACCGATCCGGCAGCATGCCCAGAAGGTGATGTACCACTGCGGCACGTTGGTCGCCCAGATTGCCACATGGCCGCCCTGCTTCACACCGAGCGCGATTAAGGATCTTGCGAATTCATCCACGTCATCGCGGAACTCGCGGTAGGTTCTGGTGTAATTCAAAGTCGTATAGCGGAATGCGTACTGATCCGGGAATTCCTCCACCATGCGGTCAAGTACCTGCGGGAAGGTCTTGTCGATAATCTCTTCCTTTTTCCAGACAAATTTGCCTGTGCCGGCCTTGTTGGAATAAAGTCCATGCTCCGCAGTTACGGTTTCCCGTTCATACTGGCTCATGTAATTGACAAACTGCGGGAATACGATACCCGGGTCGGACAATTCCGGCAGCCAGCCGGGAATCCATTCCAGGGATACAAATCCGTCAAAATTCACGCTTCGAAGTGCACTCATCAAATCCGCAATCGGAAGATTTCCCTCGCCCATCAGACAGTAACCGTTTTCATCGGAATCCTTGATATGCACATGTTTTACATATGCACCGAGATTCTGAATCGTCTTTTCCGGAGATTCGTTTCCGTGCCGAACGGTATGATGAATATCCCAAAGCGCCGCAACGTTGTCTCTCGCAAACACATTCAGCACATTTCGAAGTCTCTCCGTATCGGAATACGGTCCGATGGTCTCTACCAAAAGGGATACGCCGTTATTATCCGCCTCGCGGTAGGTCTGACGAATACATTCAATGACCGGCTCATCGTTTACTTCCATATCCTGAATGCTCTTTCCGGCGCGAAGCCTTATTGCATGGCAGTCTAAAATCTTTGCAATACGGATATACTCGCGAATCTGCGCTACATTTTCCTCTACCTTATTCGGATCCGCCACATCGCAGGTTGCATCCAGACAGGATACTTCCAGCTGCATCTGAAACATTTTTCTGGCGGTTTCCACTATGTTTTCATTATTAAACGGTCTGTTCTTACCGGAAAAAACTTCTTTTTTGATATCATGAATTTCAATTCCGGCAAACTGCAAATCCTTTGCGGTCGCATAACAGTCCGTCCAGTCAAAATCATCCCATCCGTTTGTGCTGTATGATAATTTCATCTTTTCTTACTCCTTGTAGTACTATCTATCGCCTGTTAAAACATTCTTTCTTTTTATTTTTCCAATATTCTTTTCGTTGTAATCCGGCGGATAACTTTTTATTCCGTCTTGCTGTCATATACAATCTTATTGATGGCATTTAAGTATGCCCGGATGCTGGCACCGATGATATCGGTGGAAATTCCGCTTCCGGAATACAGTTTTCCGTTATAACGAAGCTTAACAAGTGCATTTCCGACTGCCTCACTGCCCTCCGTTACCGACTGAATCTGGAAATCATCCAGTTCGTAGTGAACACCGACAATCATTTCCACTGCCAGGAACGCTGCTGCAATCGGGCCGTCCCCGGAGCTTAAGCCTTTTAAGTGATTGCCGTCTTTCTCCAGTGTCACCTGTGCGGTCGGGGTAATGATGTTTCCGCTGTTGATGACAAAATTCACAAGCTGATAGGTCGGTACCACCTGCAGGGATGCCGTTGCAATAATTGCTTCCATTTCCTTGGTTCCGACTTTCTTTTTCTCGGACACGCGCTTAAATTCCTTGTAAACCTTCGCGTTATCATCATCGGAAAGCTCATATCCGAGCTTCTTGATGGCACGGATTACTTTGGAAATATCCGCTGTCTCGTCAAGATCCAGCTCTTCTTTCTTTGAAATGCCTGCATCTGCAAAAATTGCCGTTCCGCCGCTCTTGCTGCCCGCCATCCAGGAAAGCTTGCGAAGTGCTTTTTCCACCTCGGGACGCTTCTGCGAAATTTCCATTTGAAGGGATTCGCCGCGTTCTGTCATGATGTTGACAATTGCCTCCAGTGCCGGAGCGGATTTGCCGAGAAGTGTGGTCTTTACTTCCGTAGCGCCGCTTCCGATACAGGTAATTGTATTTGCCGTTGCCATGTTTAAGTTATCGGAACAGGTAACCGAAATCGGAATCTCTTTATATGCGGGATTTGCCTCTTCCATGGCTTTTACGAGATTCTTAATCAGGCCGTCGAATTCTTCCGGAAGCATGACTCCCGCCGTATCTTCCAGATTCACACAGGTTGCACCTGCATTTAAAGCACTGATTACAACCTCGGATAAGAATTTTTCCTCACTTCTGGTTGCATCCTTGCAGGAAAATTCCACATCGTTGCAAAAAGTTTTTGCATAGGAAACGATTGCCGGAAGGAGCTCTAAAACCTTCTTCGGCTTCATGCCGGATAAGTATTCCATCTGAACCGGGGATGTCGGAATGCTGATGCAGATTCTCGGACGCTTTGCATTGGCAAGCGCCGCCTTGGCACAGTCCACCTCCCTGCGATCCAAACCCGCTTCCACGCAGATGATACTGTTTTTAATAAGCGGTGCAAGGGACTTGATTAACAAGCTGTCCGTCTGCTCCGTTGCTTTCGGCATTTCGATTACATCAATCATCAGGCTGTCAAGCTGCTTTGCGACTTCCATTTTTTCCTTGAAACTAAGCGTACTCTTGGGATTCAATCCTGCTTCCCGAATTGTGATGTCTGCAATTTTGATGCTTTTCATGGCTTTTATCCTTTCTGGTAAAAAATACATAAAGTAAAAAATCCCGGAAACCATATTCCTATGATTTCCGGGACGATAATCTTTCAAAGCTTACCGCGGTACCACCCGACTTGCTGTTTTCACAGCCACTTAATCAGATACCAGCATATCTGCGACTTCGATAACGGGGCCTTCCGTAGTTCCTTACTGACCGATACTCAGCCGGTTCGGGAACTCTGCTCCGGAGTGAGACTGCTAACATTCTTCCGTATCGGCTCGCACCGTCCGCCGACTCTCTGAAACTTCCAAATGAAGCATAATTCCTTCATAGCATTTATTTTTATGCGATTAGAATGATAATAATTCTTTTTACGGGACTTGTCAATTATTTTTTCCGTGACAGAATTCGATTTTTATCTTCCGCGAACCATCCGGATAATGGTAATTGCCAAAAATACGCCGCCGACTACAGCCATCAGCGCACCACCGAGGAGTGTTCCCCAGGTAATGTCCTTATTTTTCATCAGAACGTACGGAGAAATCAGCTGCTTGATATCCTCGTCGGAATAGCCGATTTCCTGCAGATATTCCGTCATGTATTTTTTATCGTTGGAGCTCATTTTGCGAAGATAACCGTCAACATGAACTAAATCCGTAGTATTCCATTCCGCATCCTCGTTTCCCCACCATTCGTAGCTTTTGTCCACAATCCTGTCAAACTTGTCAAACTCGCTGCTGGTTGCGGCTACACCCATAAAGTGGCCGAAATATAATCCTTCCTCATCTTCTTTGAATTCCGGCATAACATAGAATGCGGATGTTACTTTGCCGTCCTTTTCGTATTCCATGTAGCAGTCCATCAAAAAGTCGACGTCCATTTCCACATGCTGGTTCGCATGCAGAGTATTCCAGTCCACGTTGTATAAGTCAACCGGCGGCTGACGCAGATTAATGGAAAGAATCGTTCCGTAAATGATCAGTCCGATTCCGATTACCAGAAAACCGATTCCCATAACCAGTCCGCGTGTCTTTGAAAAAAATACCATTTCATTTTCCCCTTTCAAAAATGACACATGGGGACGGGGATAGTGTGTCATTTTTTTCCCTGTCTTCCCATTTTGCAACATCAAATAATTATTAACACCAAATAATTATCATCATCAAAATAATATTCAATATCAAAATATTATTTAACACAAAAAAATAACACAAAAAATTTTTCAGCATCAAAAATCAGTATACTCGATTTCATCTTCAATTGACAAGAATTTCTTGCAATTCCAAACCACGAAAAACTATAATTCAAAACGTTTTTTTACAAAGGACATTATAAATGATATTACGTTTCTAAAAATTGATGGCGAACGTATAACCTGCTTGTTATAATATTCATGTCGGGTTGTGCCCCTTCTCCGTTTTTATCTGGAATTGTCAAATACGTTATGAAGAATATGGAATGGTAGAAAAATGACACAACATCCCCGTCCCCATGTGTCATTTTGGAGAGAAAAATGCTGAAAAATAACCGCCGGAACAATTTCATAAAAAAGCTTCGTCTTCTCGGGATTGCCACTATGCTGTCGACAACCCTGGTTTTTTCCGGCTGCTCGGAAATCCTCACCCTTTTGGAGGATTCCTCCGAATTTCCGTATTTTAATACAATGGACAACAACACGGAAAGCGAATCCATCAGCGAACCGGTTTCCGAAATCATTCCTCCCGAAGACAATTCCGAAGAACCTCCATCCGAATTCGACGGGTGGACCAATCCGAAAATTCCGGATTTTTCAGACGGGACGTCTCCTGAAATTTCGAACGACCGCGCATTCAACGCATTCCTTGAATACAATATGAAAAATCGCCGGCAAACCTTCTCTTTCTATGCCAATGACGGATTTACGATTGACAATGATCTTTTGCTGTATCGTTTTTCCCTGCCGTATGTTTCCACAAACTGCACTCCACAGGATGACGGTCGGGATTACTGGGAGATTTATATCGAATACTATCCCGGCACATTGATTGCAGATGCCTATGAAACGGGAGATTATAACAATTTAACAATCGATGAGCTGGAGGTTTTACAGATTGCCGTTGATTTTATCGAAAATACCGTAAACCCGCAGGACAACGTTTTGGTAAAGGAACGCCTGATTCACGATTTTATCTGCTTTTCCACCATCTATTCCAATCCGAAAAGCAACGACCCGGTTCCAAGGCATTGTACCGCTGTCGGGCTTTTACTGGACGGCGAGGCAAACTGTCAGGGATATGCGGACTGTTTTGAAATGCTTTGCAGAATGGCCGGATTAAAAACCGACAAGCAAAGCGGCTCCGCCGAGGGAAACCTCCATGTCTGGAATATCATCAATTTAGACGGTTCCTGGTACTCCGTGGACGTCACCTACGACGATACCACATACAACACCAGCGGTTACTATTACCCGGCCTACATCTATTTTAACGCCGGAAAAGACATTCTCGAGGAAACACATTACGTTCCCCGCAGCAATGAGCTGATTTACATCGTGGATTACTCGGACGACAACTATCTATATTATACGGACATTTATGCGGATGTCGGCTACATGCATACCCCCTATTCCGAAGACGTGCCCGCGGCCGAACAGGAAATCGCAAAGCTTTTGGAAGACTCCGTCAAAAATGACAGCACCTACGTTTCCTACTTCATCGAGGGACAGTATCTGGAGGCAAAAGATATCGTGAATGAAATTCAGAGCTATATCATCGGAGCTCCGAATCCGATCACGATTTCAACCTATCACGTCGGAAACAATACATTCATCTGCGGAGAACCGAAGTAAATTTCATAAATTGAAATATATCGAGCGGGAAACAGCTCGCCGCGCTGCCCGCATGCTGCAAATTACAATATGCGCGCGTGTACATAAGAAACCGGCAGGAGGTTCAACTCCTGCCGGTTTCTTTATTTCTTTAAATTCTTAAATTCTATTACTCTTCCGGTTTCTTCGGAATTACGATTCCCTCATCATTGAAGTGATCCTTAATTGCATTGAAGTCGCTCAGTACCCAGTTGTAAAGACCTGTGGTAACCAGGCTGTCGCAGTACGGACACTTGCCGAAGCTGGTTCCCTTAAGCGGAGCACCGCAGTTCGGACAGTTGATACCGATCTCCTGTGAACCTGCCTCTTTGGTCTTCGCTTCCAGACTTCTCATGAAGGTCATCTCGTAACGCATCGTCCAGCGGGTCGTCTGATCACCGTAAAGAATCTGACCGGTGCTTTCCTTCACCTGATAATCTATCATGGAAGAATTCAGATAAACCTTAATGTATTCATACTGTGCATCCTGGCGGTAGCCGGTCGTATACGCATCGTTTACGGTCAGTCTGTCTAAATGCTGTACAATGCCGTCGGCGATTTTTTTCTGAATCTGCTTTTCGGTTCTTTCGTACAGATTCTGATGAAGCTCTGCGCGTACCGGTTCGAGATCCCTCTTGCACCATGCATCCTGAATATTCATATATACATTCTTTGCAAACGCGATAAAGTCCGGAATTGTAAAATTCGGATCGCGCTCTGCAATAATCCGGCCGATTTCGGCATCGCGGTTCGGTATGTTAAGAGGAACCAGCGGAGCCTGTTTTCTCGGAGGATTTTGCTTCGGAATATTCGGAGTCGGAGCATTATTCTTCTTCTCCACATAATTCTGTACGTTTTTCCGATTTTTAAATCTCTTAAGAATTGAAACCAAAACAATTATTCCTATCACAATTACAATGAAGCAGCAACGGAACCGCTTCGGAACGAAGGAAAATATCAGCCAGAAAAGATTAAATAAATCTCCTCCACTTCCGCCACCGCCGTAATCATCGTCATCCCAGTCGGAACCGCCGCCCCAGTCCGAGTCTCCCCAGTCGGAACCGCCGCCCCAGTCCGAGCCGCCGGAATCATAATCATAATCGTTATAATCCCCAAATGCACCGGAATCAAATGAAAGCCCCAGTGTAAAAACGCCCAGGAGCACTACGGTCAGTGCCGTAAAAATCAGTATCCCCGGCAGATTTTTCCAATTTCTGTTTTTCTTCATACTGCTTCCCCTTTAAAAAATCGCATTTTCTTAATCATACACCATCCCCTGATTTTTTTCATCCATTGTATTGACTTATTTTTTAAATCGTTTATTATAATGACTAATTTGTTTTACCTACAAATTTACTATGTTTTATATGAAAGGGAATTCAAAATGTACAAAAAAGTTTTAACTCTGCAGGATATCTCCTGCTACGGCCAGTGCTCATTAACCGTTGCTCTTCCGATTCTTTCCGCCTGCGGAATGGAAACGATTATCCTTCCTTCCGCGATTCTTTCCACCCATACGGCGGGATTTACCGGATTTACATTCCGCGATTTAACGGAGGATCTGGATAAAATCGCAGACCATTGGGCAAAGGAAAATATAAACTTCGACTGCTTCTATACGGGATATTTAGGAAGCATCGAGCAGATTGATAAAGTATTCCGCATCGCCGGAGAACGCTTAAACGAGGGTGCTCCCCTGATTGTCGATCCCGCAATGGCGGATAACGGCGCGCTTTATTCGATTTTTGACATGGAATACGTAAAAGCCATGAAAAAGTTATGTGATAAGGCGGATATTTTACTTCCCAATATTACGGAAGCCGCATTCTTAACCGGAATGGAATACAAAGAAAGTTATGATGAAGCTTACATCAAAGAGCTGGTGGAAAAGCTTAGCGCAAACGAAAAGCAGATTATCGTCTTAACCGGCGTAAGCTATAAAAAAGAAACTACAGGTGTAGTTGTATATGAAAACGGAAATATTCAGTATTATGAGCATATCCGGATTGAGAAGGGCTGCCACGGAACCGGCGATGTTTACGCATCCGCTTTCGTAGGAGCTTTGATGAACGGAAAAACTGCTTTTGATGCTGCAAAAATCGCCGCAGATTACACGGTATCCTGCATTCAGAATACCCAGGGCGATGACTCCCACTGGTACGGAGTTAAATTCGAGCCGATGCTCGGCCATCTGATTGAGCTGCTGAAGTAATCAGCCACTTTATAAAAAGGAAATCCGGTTTCGGTCTTCTGCATAAAATACCGGCCGTACAATCAGCGCGGTGCCTTCGAACACTTCGACGGTACCGCCTTTTTGATTGAATTCGTTGCTGACGGTAAAGACCTTCCGGTTATTAATTTTTCCATCAAACTCATATCGCAAATCCCGGATGGAAAGGGATGTCTCATCCGTTAAGGAGAATATGGACAAAATTCCATTTGATGACTTATCATAAACGACTTTCTCTCCCTTTGTCAGAACATACAGATATTCTTTTTCTGAGATTAAAAATACCCGCACCCCCTGTAAGGCAAACTCATGAAGCAGCTGGATGTTAGAGATGCCGTGATCAAACCGGTCTCCTCCTAAGCCCCCGAAAATATATACTTCCGTGGCTTTGCATTCCACACATTTCAACATCGCAAGCCGCATGTCGGTGTCATCTTTTTCCCTGGCGCAGGGAGTCCGTTCCAAATCGGGAAATAGTAATCCGGCCTTCTCAAACAGTGATTCCGGCAGGGAATCCCGATCTCCCAGCCAGTAATCCGGCCGGATGGATTCCTGCACAAAAAAAGAAAGGCCGCCGTCTGCCGCCACCGAAATAACATCCGAATTGTTAAGAAGTTCCTTTAATAAAGAAACCTCGGCTCCCAGCGGGGAAGCCCCCACCAGGATGCCTGTTTTTTTCTCTTTACTCATAAATCAGCCCTTCAGCCCTCTGGACTGACGATCCATATCTTCTACGACGATATCATAAATCTCACCCTTGGATCTGCAGTATTCCAGAACAAGCCACGGTTCGTTTGTATGATAGTGTAGCTTTACGGTTGCTTTTTCACCGTTTTCATCGGTTCCGCTGTCGCCGGCAACCACCATGCTGTCTCCCTTAAACGTGCTGAGAATGTGCTCCCTGATTTCGTCTACCAGATCATCGGCAACATCATCGGCATCCTCTCCGTCTTCTACATAGAAATCCAGCAAAAGCTGCGTGTCA
>CACZRH010000270.1 GCA_902783455.1 uncultured Lachnospiraceae bacterium
GTAATGCTGATTGCATTTTTGATTGTAGTGGTAAGTGCCATCACGGACATCGTGCATGCCGCGATTGATCCGCGGGTGAGGGAGAACTCGTAATTCATTTCAAGTAACAATATAAAGTTTGAGGGAAACTAAGAAAATCCGGTATTTGAACAGTATTTAATGTGAAATTCTGAAAGATAACGTTTTGGTATGAAGTATTTAAAAAAGAAGAGCGCACAATTCTATATCGGACTGGGGATCCTGGGAATTCTGGGCTTATTTTTGCTGCTTGGAATTGTGTATCGCCCATATACGCCGACACAGATGGATGCGGCGGCGAAACTGGCCGGTCCAAGTCTTTCTCACTGGTTCGGCGGAGATAAAATGGGACGTGATATTTTTACCCGCGTGCAGCAGGGACTTCGGACATCGGTACTGATTTCATTTTTTGCAACGCTCATCGGAACAATCGGTGGAACCGTTATCGGTGCACTGACCGGTTATTACGGCAAATGGCTGGATGATGCTGTGATGCGAATTATCGATGTGTTGTTTGCGATTCCGAGTATTTTGCTGGCGCTTGTATTTGTCAGCCTTTCCGGGTCCGGTATGGTGGATGTTGTTCTGGCACTTGGAATTGCCGTGATTCCGAGTTTTGCCAAGATGATGCGTACGGAATTCAGGGAGCAGAGCAAGTTAGAATACGTGCAGGCGGCGAAACTGATGGGGGCGTCGGATTTTCGAATTCTATTTAAGCATATTCTGCCGAATGTCATGCCGACGCTTATCGATTGCGTCTTTATATCATTCAATAACTGTATCCTTGCGGAAGCCGGATTATCTTACCTTGGAATCGGGGTTCAGCCGCCGGTAGCTTCGCTTGGCGGAATGATTTCCGAAGGGCAGGGATATTTGAAGGCTGCGCCATTTTATGTGATTTTCCCGGGTGTCATTATGGTGTTATTACTGATCGGACTCGGTCTGATTGCGGACGGAAATGCGCAGACATTCGTCCTTAGAATCAGGAAGAATAAGTGATGGGGCGGATTATACATGTTAAGGAGCTGACCTATCAAATTAATTATTACCTAATCGAAGAGTCAGATCCCATTTTTCGAATAAGTATGAAAAAATAGAAATTTACTAAAGTTTATAGAAGTATAAATAAAAGTACATAAATGATTTATAGAGATTACGAATAAGCATGCTGGAAGTAAAAAATCTGAAAATTGAATTTTATGATCACTCCAGACCGGAGGTGGCAGTGCGGGACGTCGATTTTTCCATGAAAGAGGGAGAAATCATCGGTCTCGTCGGTGAGTCGGGCAGCGGAAAAAGCCTGACTGCAACTGCAATTGCCGGTCTGATTCGTCGTGGTGACGTAAAAATTTCCGGCGAAGTGTTGTGGGATAAGGATGTGAAGAAATCCGGTGAGACATCACAGGAAAAGGATGTGAAAGAATCCGATGAGTCTTTGCAGGAAAAAAATGAAACTATCGATTTATTGAAAGCTCCGAGGCGTGTTATGAGGTCGCTTCAGGGCAATGAGATTGGATTTATTTTTCAAAATCCCATGACTGCATTTTCACCGGTCCATAAAATCGGATATCAGGTGGAAGACGCGCTGCGTGTTCACGGAAAGCTCCGGTTGGGCGAAGCAGATTCAGAAGCATTAAACGGAAAGCAGAGCAGTGGCAGAAAAATTGCTTATTCGAAAGAGGAGTTAAAGCAGTTGGCATTAAAGGCGTTAGCGGCAGTTGATTTGCCGGACCCGGAACGCGTTTATAATTCCTACCCGTTTGAATTATCCGGCGGAATGCGGCAGCGCGCCATGATTGCTTCCGCAATGATTTCCTCGCCGAGACTTTTGATTGCGGACGAACCGACTACTGCACTGGATGTAACCGTTCAGGCGGAAATCATAAAGCTGCTTCAGAGAATCAATGAGCAGGACCATACCGCAATTCTGTTTATTTCGCATGATTTGGGACTTGTTAAAAAGCTTTGCTCGAAAGTCATCGTGTTAAAAGACGGAGATGTTGTGGAAAGCGGTGATGCGGCGGAGATTTTTTCAAATCCGAAAGGGGATTATACGAAGAAGCTGATTGCGGCCAATATCGAATTGGGCGATATTGCCGGGGCGAAGGAGAAGAAATCGGATTTTTTGCAAAAAGAGAAAACCACCGAATCTGTCTGCGAAGTAAAGGATTTCAGCTATTTTTATCCTGTTTCGTCATGGAGCAGACTGTTTTCTTCAAAGGATAATAAAAATGCCCCGGGTCAGCAGGAAAAAATCGGAATTCACGATATTACCATGACGATTCACAAAGGTGAGATTGTGGGATTAGTCGGGGAATCGGGAAGCGGCAAATCAACGCTTGCAAAGTGCATTGTGGGGCTGCTTCACTCAGACGACGGTTCTATAAAGTGTGGCAGGACGGGAATGATTTTTCAGGATTCCTACAGCGCCCTGAATCCGAAGAAACGAATCGGCTGGCTTTTAAAAGAAGCGCTTCGGTTAAGTGGTGTAAAGGAGCAGGAAGCAATCAGGGATCGGATTTTAGAAATCATGAAGGAAGTGGAGCTTCCGGAAGAATTTCTGGAGCGTTTTCCCGCGGAGCTTTCCGGCGGGCAGAGACAGCGCGTGATGATTGCCATGGCGCTTTTGCAGGAACCGACGCTTTTAGTTGCAGATGAGCCGGTTTCCGCACTTGATGTGGCGATTCAGGAGTCCATTACGAAGCTGTTGAAGCGGTTGAGTGAAGAACGAAATATGGCGATTTTATTCATTTCGCATGATTTGCGGACTGTTTATAACCTTTGCGACAAAGTCTGCGTCATGCAAAAGGGACGGATTGTGGAAGAGGCGCCGAAGGAGGAGCTTTACCTCAATCCGAAGGAAGAGTATACGAAGCTGCTTTTGCGGAGTGCGCTGGAGTAATACGGCTTTTGGGTTTTTATTAAGTCAAATTTAAAGAATTTGATTCGTCTGATTTGGGCTGATTGATATGGGGTTGCGCATTCTCGAATCTTGCAATGCATACCGTTAAGGGTTAAAATATAGGCATGTCAATTTTTTCCTGGATGTATCCGGATGAATATCTGGATTCCGCTTATGTAATTGATTATAAGAAAATCTATGAGGACGGCTTTCGGGGCGTCATTTTTGATATTGATAATACGCTGGTTCCGCAGGATGCGCCGTCGGATGAAAGAAGCAGGGAATTGATTGCAAGCTTGCAGGAAATCGGATATAAAGTGTTGCTTCTTTCTAACAACAAAGAACCACGGGTGGAACTGTTTTTGGAGGGATTTGCGGGGAAAAATCCACCAGCCTATATCTGCAAAGCATCAAAACCCTCCAGAAAAGGCTATTTCAGAGCAATGGAGCAGATGGGGACCACGGTGGAAAACACGCTCTTTGTCGGAGACCAGTTATTTACCGATGTCTGGGGGGCCAAGAGAACGGGACTTCGGACGATTCTGGTGAAACCGATGAATCCGAAAGAGGACATCCAGATTGTGTTTAAAAGAAAACTGGAAAAATTGTGGTTGTGGAAGTATAAATGATAGGGAAATAAAGAAATAGATAAATAAGGCAATGGAGTGGGGAAAAATGACACAACATCCCCGTCCCCATGTGTCAAATTTAGGGGAAAATAAGATGCAGGGAAAGAAACTCGTTATTCCAATCATTTTTGTAGTAGTTATGGCCGGGCTTGCAGCAGTTATTCTTTTTTTTGCGAATAAAAGTAAGCAGTTTACGATCCCGGACAGAAGCGCGGTAGAGACGCAGATTAAAAAGCTTGGCTACAATGTTGACGAGTGGGATAAGGATATGTTTAAATTCCTTGGAATTGAGCCTTATACCAGGCTTTGGAACACAAGCAAAAACAAGGATGAACGGAAGGATGTCAATATTATCTATGCCCGTTTTAACAACAATAAAGATGCCGTTAAAGCGATGGAGGATTACTACAATAATGCAGCTTATCTGAAAAATAAGCATAAGGGTGAAGGTAAAGTAAAAATCTATTATGATAAAAAGAAAAACCGCGCCTATGCCATGTATGATTTGAAAATGAATTCCGATGGATTCGTAGAGAATTTTGCAATGGTTGAAAATTCGGGTAATTTACAGCTTGGTTTTGCACAGATAAAAGTAGATTATATTTACGGCGGAATCTATATGGATGGAAATAAGGTAATCAGCATTACCACCACAAATCCGCAGAAAAAATACGATATCGGAAGAACACTGGAGGAACTGGGACTGCCGAAACCGTAAGAAGGAATTGGGAAAGATAAAGGATTTATTACGATAATATTTGATTATTATGTATTATCATGGAGGGAACAACAAATTGCTTAATTTTACGATAGGACCGGTCATGTCTTTTCCGGGGACTTTGATTATCGGGTCCATGCAAACTCCATATTTTCGAAATGAAGAATTTTCCAACATTATGCTGGAAAATGAACGAATGATGTTGAAATACCTGTCTGCACCGTCCGGTAGCCGTTGTGTTTTTCTGACCGCTTCCGGAACCGCGGCCATGGAATCTGCCGTATGTAATCTGCTTAACGGTCGTGATAAAGTCGCGGTAATAAACGGCGGAACCTTCGGGCAGCGTTTCGCGGATTTGTGCAAAGCATATCATATTCCTTCGGTTGAAGTGATTTGTGAGTTTGGAAAACAGATTACGGAAAAACAGCTTGAAGAACTGAATAAAGAAAATATAACCGCATTGCTGGTAAATATGGATGAGACTTCATCCGGTGTATTATATGATATGAATCTTATATCGGATTATTGCAAAAAGAGAGAGATTCTTTTGATTGTGGATTCCATCAGTGCGTTTATCTCGGATGAACTGGATATGAAAGGACTGGGGGCTGATGTGGTTATTAACAGTTCCCAAAAAGCACTTGCCCTTCAACCCGGTGTTTCCATGATTGCGATGGATGAAAGAGCACTTGAAAGACTGGAAAAATCCGATTATCAGGGCCTGTATCTTTCGTTAAAAGAGGCATTAAAAAATATGGACCGCGGACAGACTCCGTTTACTCCTGCGGTAAATATTCTTTTGCAGATAAATGAAAGATTTCGCAGCATGGAAAAAAACGGCGGGATAGAAGCAGAACGGGAAAGAATTTGCCGGACGGCCGAATCATTCCGGAAAAGAGTGGAAGAATATCCTTTCCGGTTTGTCGTGGATGATGCCGGGGACAGATCCAATACCGTAACGGCATTAATCTCCGTGAATGAGCGTGCAAAGGATATTTGCGGGATTTTAAAAAATGACTACGGAATCTGGCTATGCCCGAACGGAGGGAAAAAGAGCGATACCGTATTTCGTGTCGGTCATATCGGAAATATTACCCCGAAAGATCTGGATACATTATTTGAAGCATTTGATGCATTGAAAGAACGCAATCTTTTGTAAATAGCGGAGAAGCAACCTGAGATAAAAAAGAAATAAGAACTGTATTAAAAACTGCAATAACGGGATTGGAATAAATACTATGAATGATCAAAATGAAAAGAACAGGGTATATGGAGAAGTCATTGATATTGATGCCGGTGAAACGATTTCGTTTTATGATAAAAGGGCTCATATTTCCGATTTGAGAAAAGAAACATATTCTACTGTTTTACTTGGAGATCAGGATCCGGAATATGCCAGAAAATGGGATCAAAGTGAAAAGGAATTCATCCTTCCGAAATTGCAGATTAATTCCGAAAAAACGGTACTTGATTTGGGATGCGGACTGGGCAGATGGGCATCGGCAATTGTGGATTCTGCCAAAGCTTATTACGGAGTGGATTTTTCTTCGGAAATGATAGCGGTTGCAAAGGAACGTTTTCAAACCTATGACAATTGTTATTTTCAGAATAAGACTTTTTCGGATGCGCTTCATGATTTTGCGAAAGAGGGAATCGGATTCGACGTGGTCATTATTGCGGGTGTATCAATGTATATAAACGACGATGTTTTGACGGACTGTTACCGGAAGTTATCGAAGGTTTTAAATAAAAACGCAATTGTATACATTGAGGAAAGTGTCGGAATAAAAGAAAGACTGACATTAAATCATATCTGGTCGGAAAATTTACAGGACTATTACGGAGCTATATACAGAACAGCGAAAGAGTATGAAGATTTTCTTAAGGAACTGACGGAAAAATCAGTCATCGTCGAGAAGGGGTATATGGATTTTCTGGATAAAAAAGAATTTTCAGAGACCGGACACTGGTACTGCATTCTTAATTACAAAGGGGAATAGAATCATATGGTTAAAGTAATAACATACGGCACATTTGATTTGCTTCATTATGGTCATATTCGTCTTTTGGAAAGAGCGAAAGCACTTGGGGATTATCTTATTGTCGGCATTACATCGGATGATTTTGACAGAAAACGCGGAAAAATCAATGTAAAGCAGTCTTTGATGGAACGGATTGAAGCGGTTCGCGAACTGGGAATAGCCGATGAAATCATTATTGAGGAATATGAAGGGCAAAAAATCGATGATATCAAAAGACTGAATATCGATATTTTTACGGTAGGCAGTGACTGGGTAGGAAAATTCGATTACCTCGGAGAATATTGCGAGGTCCGCTATCTGGAACGGACAGAAGGGGTTTCAAGTTCCGATATAAGAAGCGGACAAAATCGGATCCGTCTGGGGATTGTCGGGGACGATCCGTATCTTGTTAAATTTTATCATGAAAGCAAATTTGTAAACGGTCTTGACGTTACGGCTTTATGTGTATCGGATGAGGATACGGAGGATAAAAAGAATCTGTTTGATTCCATATCCGTCACGAACGATTACGATTCCTTTTTGGATTTGGTGGATGCCGTATATATTCACTCGTTTCCGCAGCTTCATTATGAACTGATCCGCAAAGCACTGGACAAAAAGAAACATGTCATGTGTGAGGCACCGGTAACATTAAATATTGCGCAATACGATGAATTATTAAATGCCGCAAAAGAAAGCGGATGCATCCTGATGGATTCTATCCGGACGGCATATTCCACGGCATATGAGAGACTTTTGCTGCTATTAAAAGGCGGTGCAATCGGAAAGGTAAAAGCAATCGAGGTAACCTGCACTTCCTTAAAGGATACGCACAGTACAGCGAAGGGATGGAACAGTATATGTGCCTGGGGACCGAATGCCATGCTTCCGGTATTTCAGATTTTGGGAACGGATTATCAGGAAAAAAATATGACCTGCAGCATTTCCGATGAAGATGAGTTTTATGATCTTTTTACGAAAATCGATTTCTTTTATATAAAAGCTGTAGCTTCCGTCAAAGTCGGACAGGGTGTAAAATCCGAAGGCGAGATGATTATTTCCGGTACGGAAGGATATGTCTATGTTCCTTCGCCATGGTGGAAAACGGATTATTTCGAAGTCCGGTATGAGAATCCGGAAAATAATAAACGCTATTTTTATCAGCTGGACGGAGAAGGAATCCGCTATGAACTGGTTTCCTTCCGCAATCAGATTGTGAATAATAAAGCAGTCGGAGAAATATCACCGGCCATTTCCAAACAGTTTGTTGCAGTGATTCAGGATTTTTATGATAAAAAAATTCAGCATTATATAGTTTCCTAGCATAAAATAAAAAAGGACAGAGTTGTTTACAAAGTTTCTATGATACAGATATTGATTTCGCCGTTTGTATGGATATTGGATTTGTGTTATCGCATTACCCGAAATTACGGGTTTGCGATTATTCTGTTTACCCTGTTCAGCAAAATCATTCTTTTGCCGCTTTCCGTCTGGGTTCAGAAGTATTCCATTAAGATGGTAAAAATGCAGCCGGAACTTAATTACATGAAAGTAAAATTTTTCGGCGATAAAGAAAGAATAGCGGAAGAAGAGGCTGCCATTTATAAGAAAAATAAATATAATCCTTTTGTTTCCATTATTCCGACCATCATTCAACTGCTTCTTCTGATGGCAGTAATAGAAGTCATCAAAGCGGGGATAAACAGCGGAATGTACGATATGAATTTCTTCGGATGCATGCTTTCCGTAATCCCGTCCAAGACAGGGGGATGGTATATCCTCTCGCCGGTTCTGGCTGCACTTTCCGCATTTTTTATGTGTGTTTCACAGAATAAAAGTAATGTCATTCAGGCCGAGCAGTCAAAAATCAGCCAGATTATCACAATGGCGATTTCGGTAGGTTTATCCCTTTATCTGGGATTTTTTGTTTCGGTCGGTGTAGCGGTATACTGGATTTGCAGTAATCTTTTTGCAATCATTCAGCTTTATGCCCTGAATTTCTTTATCAATCCGAAAAAGTACGTGGATTATGAGGAACTCGAAAAGAGCAGGGCGGCTTTGCGGGAATTAAATGAAATCGGAAACGGAAATCAGGTGGATGCTTCTTTAAAGAAGCTTTATGCCAAACGCGAAAAAGAAGATTATAAAAGATTTTTTTCCGTTGTGAATAAGCATCTTGTTTTTTATTCGGAAAGCAACGGATTCTATAAATATTTCAGGGGACTGATTCAGTATCTTCTGGATAAAACCAATATTACAATTCATTATATTACCAGCGATCCGAATGATTCGATTTTTGAAACGGCAAAACAAAATGACCGCATACGTGCTTATTACATCGGGGAAAAACGTCTGATTACCCTGATGATGAAAATGGATGCTGACATTGTTGTAATGACGATGCCGGATTTGGAAACCTATCATATCAAAAGAAGTTATGTAAGAAAAGATATCGAATATATCTTTGTCCAGCACGGTCTGGGCAGTATTAATATGGCTATGAGAAAAGGTGCGGTAGACCATTTTGATACGATTTTTTGTCCGGACAAATCGCAGAAAGAGGAGATTCGTGCACTTGAAAAAGTGAACGGATTAAAAGAAAAGACAATTGTCGAATGCGGCTATTTTCTTTTGGATGATATGCTTGCGGCATATAAAGAGATGACAATTACGCCGGAAGAGGCCGCAAATCCGTATATCCTGATTGCGCCTTCCTGGCAGGAGGGAAATATTGTTGACAGTTGTCTGGATGAACTTTTGGAAGAACTGTCGAAACTGGATTACAGGGTTGTAGTCCGGCCTCATCCGCAGCATGTAAAGAATCAGAGAGGGAAACTTGAAAATATTAAGGAAAAATATTCGGAGAATGAAAGAATAGAAGTGCAGCTTGATTTTTCCGCTACCGATACGGTATGGAAAGCGGCTTTGTTAATCTGTGACTGGTCGGATATCGCAATGGAATATGCTTTTACAACAAATAATCCGGTATTATTTATCGATACTCCGATGAAAGTCATGAATCCCGATTATAAGCAGATTGATGTGGTGCCGATGAATATTGAGATTCGCGAGGTGGCAGGGTTAAAGGTTTCGCCGGAAGAACTTGACAAAGTTCCGGAAATCATCAATACTCTTTTTGAAAACAAAGAGTATTACGCCGAAAAAATAACGGAATATACATCGCAGCAGTTGTATAATCCGGGAACGAGTGCTTCCGTCGGCGGAAAATATATTATGCAAAGATTAATGGAGAGAAAGAAGGAAAAAACATGAGTGAAATGTTATTATACATTGACCCTTCCGTGACGACATATTTAATTCAGGCAATCGCCGGAGTTGTGATTGCAGTCGGTGCGGGACTTGCCATTTAGTTCAGAAGGGCAAAGAAAAAAATGAATGAGAAACTCGGAATTGACGAGAACAAAAATAAAGAAGTTGAATCCGACGATATTCAGTTCAATGATGAGAAAGAGTCGGAGTAAAATTCGGAAATATGAAATAATTATGAAAGAAGTGATGGGAAGAATATACAATGGCGGATATTAAAACGCGAATCAAAAATCGTGAATTTGACTGGCTGATTGCTTTTGGATTCGGTGTCGTTGCGATGTATATTATGCTTTCCTATTCGCAGCTTCTTTCAACCGGTAAGTATGTAATTCTCGCAGGCGATGCACTTGAACAAAATGTTGCATTCATCCGGATGGTTTGCCGGAATATTCTAAACGGCGAAAGTCCTTTTTTTTCTTTTGATTATTTTCTGGGATTCAATACCAGCATTCCTCTTGCATGGTATGCAATGAGTCCGATTAACATTCTGTATTTATTATTTTCCAAAGCAGATGTAAATATTATTACCGCCGTTATACTGGTATTAAAATCGGCTGCGGCAGCAGCGGCTTTTCAGATTTTTGCGGCAAAAGTGCTGAAGGCAGAACGTCTGCCTTCGGTTTTGTTTGCAGTCTTTTATTCCATGTGCGGATTTGTTGCCGTATACGGAATGTATCATTTTATCTGGCTGGATGCCGTATATCTGCTTCCTGTAGTGGCACTCGGTATCTATTATGCGGTTGAAAAGAATAATTATGTGATTCTTACAATTGCTTATGCGGTCGCTTTTATTTCCCAGTTTTATATGGGATATATGGTGGGTATTTTCAGTCTGCTGTTATTTGTGCTGCTTTTAATTGCCAATAAAGAAAAAGGGAAAAAATATATCCTCGGTTCCGTTGGAAAATACGCCCTGTCTTTACTGGTTTCCATTCTTTTATCTGCGTTTATATGGGTTCCGGTTCTGGTATTTTTACTGCATAACCGTGCAACGGACAGCACCGGTTTTCAGACTCTCCGGGCTACGATTTTTGATATCTTTAATAATCTTTTCTTCGGACAGTTTCAGGGGAGCGAGTTTGCACCGTATATTTACTGCGGTATTCCGACGCTTCTTTTGCTTCCTTTTTACTTCCTGAATTCCCGGATTGAAAAAAGAGAAAGAATCATTTACGGAATCCTGACCGGATTTTTTGTTTTGTCCTGTCTGATTCAGCCGCTTTATGTTCTGATGCATGCTTTTGATGCGCCGGACGGATATTTTTTCCGGTTTTCCTTTATTATCAGTTTCCTGCTTTGTGTAATTGCCTGCAGACAGTCCGGATTTCTGAAGGAGATGAAAAGAAAGGGTCTGGTGATCTGGTGCACAGTGCTTTTTGTTATTTACATTGCGGCTTTTATTATTCAGAGATTTACAATTCCGGGCGGTTCGAGGAATAACCTGATTAATCTTTTAATCAATGCATTGATTATCGGAATCTGGATTATACTGGGAATTCAGTTTATCAAAAATTCGGCGAAGAGAGTGTTTAAAATTCTGCTGCTTCTCATTATGATGCTTGAGGTAATCGCTAACGGAGCGGTAAGAACAAACCATCCGTCCAGTTCTTCCGAATTCGTGAAGGATGAATATTATTATTCCTGGAGCAATAACATGCTGGCAACCGTGGAAGCCCTGAAAACGCTGGATGCGGAAAACGAATTCTACCGGGTTAGCTTTTTTGACGATTTAATGAGCAACAGCGATTCGTTCTGGGGGTATCACGGGGTGACCGATTTTGCAACCGGTGAGAACGAGCAGCTCCGCCGTTTTATGAAGAATATGGGATTATTTACACTGACAAGATCCGAATACCCGACCGGATTAACCCCCACGCTTGAAATGTTACTCGGTATGAAATACCGTTGCCGACTGTTTACGATTTCCGATGTGGCAGGTCTGGATGTCCAGCCGAGAGTGGAAATAAATGATTACTGGCTTCCGCTTGGTTATATGGTGGAAGATACCGCAAAGAATGAGACTGAGTTTTGCGGTAACGTTTTTGAAAATCAGAATGCGGTAATCCGAAATCTTTCCGGTGTAGACGAAGTGTTCCGTGAAGTTCCGAAAGAGTTAACGGAAGTGGAAGAAAATGGTCTGAAACTTGTAAATGAAACCGATATCGTAAAAGACGGTGATGAGGATATGAATATTATTTTCCGGGCGCATGATATAGCAAATGATGTTTATATTCAGCCGGATGTAGTAGAACCGGCTGCGGGGATTCAGTATATGAGTTCCTGCCAGAATATCGCAAAACAGAGCGACTTAAATATTTCACCCGGGTATGCGGCAAAACTTTGGAAATCCGAGAACGAGAATTATATTATGGTGCAGGCCGGAGATGTTTTTCCCGGAGAACTTAAAACCAACGGAATTTATCTGTATGAACTGGATGAGGAACAGTTTGGAAAAGCATATGAATCTTTAAGCAGGGAGGTATTCCGGGTAGAAGAGTATAAAAACGGCTATGTGAAAGGGAATGTGAAAGTCGAGGGAGAGCGAAGGGTTTTGTTTACCTCCATTCCTTATGCAGAGGGATGGACCGTAAGAATAAACGGGAAAGAAGCTTCTTTGGTTCCTTTGGTAAACGGGGTTTTCATGGGCGTGGAACTTCCGGATTGCGGAACTTATGAGATTGAATTTATTTATCACTGTCCCGGGGTTAAACTTGGAGTGATTCTGTCCCTGGCAGGTCTTCTGATTGCATCTGCATTAATTGCTTTTCTTGTGATAAAGAAAAGGAGTGGAGGTGCAGATACTGTAACTGACAATAATAAAAAATGAGAAGAAAAAAAGAGTGCCCGGCTATATTTCTATAGCCGAGCATTCTTTTTGAGATTTATGAGATTTAGATGATTCGCATAGTTAACCTGTCTGTATCAGCTAAAGTCGTTTTCAGTCAGTCATAAATCATTATAAACAGTCATTAGAATTTATTTTTTACATTATATCCAGCGGTATTTTGGAATTTGGGTGCTTCTTCTCCGTTCATATAGCGGGGGTCGGGATCGGGATAAAGTCTGTACTGAATCCATCCGTTTGTATGACCTTCACCGTCAGATCCCTTCGGTACATAGCAAACCCAGACTTCCGGTTCGCCGGTATCCATTCGACGTGCTAAACGGAAGGAACGAAGGTCACTTCCCTGATATGCCATGGAACTGATATTAGTGGTAAGTTCCTCTATTAATAGGGATTTGCAAATTTTATATTTTCCGGTTGCATCTCGAACGGCACCTTCACGGGCATTGTCTTTTGTGCCGGCTGAATAAGTGATTTCACCTTTACGAGTCATGGTGTATTCAAAAATATTGGCAAGATAATATTTGTTGCCGGAATAATCGGTAACTTTAAAGCCCATGAAGTTATTGGGATTTACGTTCTTTGGATCATCCCATTCTTTTCTGGCTTCCGGTTCGATTGCAAGAATTCTTTCAAATGAGGTACAGATAACTTTTGCACCTTCCAGGTCGCGGGTTTTTCTTGCTCTTTCATAATATTTAATAAAAGTGGGAACAACGATGGCAAGAAGAATTGACATTATTGCGACAACAATAATTAATTCAATTAGTGAAAATCCTTTGTTTTTCCATTTTCTCATCATACGAATCATCCTTTCTCAATCTCTCTAATCTCTCTGTCTCAGGTTTCTCAGGCCTGAATCTCATCTCAAAAATATCTCAAGAACAAAAAAACCACTTTGAAAAATACGACAAAGTGATTTGAATACTGCAACTGGCTGCCATTTTAAAGGCCCTGTAGCTTTGCGTCACAGAATTTCTTCTGCTTTGCCGGATTATTTGGTTTTGATTATAATAACATATTTGTTTTGAAAAGAAAAGACCTTTCATGTCTGTTTTTTGTGAGTTCATGTATTATTTTGCCTTGTATTTCTGTAAACAGGCGGAATCAACAGATTTGGAGTATATTTTGTTTCGATATTATTTCGTTTCGATTTGATGGTATTATTCCGGAAATTAGTGTAAAATTACTGTTATGTCAGAAAAAAAGATTATGATTTCCAAATATTATACGGTTCTGATTGTCTGGGAGATCGCAGCGGCACTTTTTTCCGGTCTTTTTTTGTCCAGGTATGCCGGAGCGGTAATCGGATTCGGTGTGATGGCCGTATCGGCGGTGTTGCTTTATTTTCCGTTTAAGAAACTGAGAGAAAAGAAGAATAAAGGCCTGACTCTTTATCATCTGCTTTTCGGTACGGCCGGGGCGGCGGGAGCTGCGATGATGATTTCCGAAGCGGTTGCCGGAAGGACGGATACGGATTTTGAAATATGGCAGGTACTTCTGGCGGTATCGGTGTTTTTATTTTTGCTGCCTGTGTTTTCATTTCTTCATTTGGATTGTGAATCCTTAACCGGGAAAATAACGAATAAGGAAAAATCCGGAGCCGTGGATGCCAAAAAACCGGATTCATCGGGAACGGATGAAAAAAACAGCACGAAGTGGTTTTACCTTTTACCGGTTCCGGTTTCGTTCTGCATCGTTTTTCTGTTACAGCCGTTTGATATTTTCCTTCATAACCGGACGGATATTCCGTTTTCTTTCGGCGACACGTTTATTTCCATGTTTTACTTCGTGCCGGTATTTTTGATTACGGTTTATTTCGTCAGCCTTTTTCCGAAAAAGGTTACGGAATATATCGGAGCGTTAACCAGCGCGGTCAATGTTGCGGCATATATCCAGCTGATGTTTTTTAACCGGTATACGGGAGAGCTGGCAGGAGGAGAATATAATTGGAAAGAACATCCGGGATTTACATATATTAACCTTTTTGTCTGGATCGCGGTTGTGTGTGTGTTTATAGTGCTTGGGGTCCGGAAGAAAACAAAAAAAATCGGAATCTGGCTGAATCTGGTTATTCTGACACTTCTTACGGTGGCTTTTGTTTCGTCCGTGATAACCGCTCCGAAAGAATCTTTCGGGAGAGACAACAGTTTTTATTATTATCTGGACGGAACAGAGCAATTCACCGTGGGGTCGGATGAAAATATCGTTCTTCTGATTGCGGATGCCGTGGATAATGCTTTTGTAAAAGAAATCATGGAAGAGGATCCGGATTTTTTTGACGACTACAGGGATTTTACCTTATATACCAACACCTGCAGCGTGTATGATTATACCAGTTATTCCATGGCACAGATGCTGTACGGGTATACACAAAAAGAGGGGACGGAGAAAACGGGACAGTTCATGGGAAGGCTTTGTGATGCCGGTTACCGGAATCTGTTTTTTGAAAGAGTTTCGCTTTATGCTCCGGGGAATCCGGAAAAATACATTGCAAATTATGCCTATTCAAAAGATCTGGACCGGCTTTTGACAACGGATCAAAAACTTGTTCGCATCAATTATCTGAAAATTGTGGGATATCAGCTGTTTCCCTGCATTCTTAAAAAACTTTCGAATGTAAAGAATGTGGATTTCAATAAATGTATTCTCTATAAACAGATGGAAATGGACTGCGTCAATGTGGACAGTGAGTTTGACCGGGCATTGAATTTATCCTTAAATGAGAATTCGGGAAAATGCTTTGTTTATCAGCATCTGGAAGGCCCGCATCCGCCCTGTGAGGATTATGTCGGAGAATCCAGATATTGTCTGGAAATATTTAAAAAATATCTGAATCAGATGAAAGAACTGGGTGTATATGATAATTCCGTTATTATAATAGCTGCGGATCACGGAGTACATGACGGAGTGGATGACATCCCGTATCCCACGCCGGCTACACCGATGTTTATGGTAAAGAGAAAACAGGAAACACATGATCATATTGTTCTTTCCGGTAAACCGCTTTATTACCGGGATTTCCAGGCGACGGTACTGAAATATGCAGGGCTGTACCGGGAAGAAGATTTAAAACTGTTTGGAAAAACCATTGATGATTATTCGGAAAACGAGCTTCGGACCAGAGTGTGGTTTGACGGAAATTTCGAGAATGACGAGATCCGGAAATATACTTACCGGGGCGATACAAAAGAGCTTGAAAGAGTGGTGTATGAAGGAGAATATGAAACGGTAAAAGACAAATCATTTGATTTCAGTGAATTGGAACCGGAATAAACGGACCGGAAAACAGGCTGATTATTGGCAGAAATATACAAGGATTTAAGTCTGTTTTGTGAAAAATACACAAAGTCAAAAAAGATTCAAAGTGGGTATTTATTTATTATGTCAATTATGCGATAATGTCTAGAGTGGTCGGAGTACGCTTTCTTTTTGCGTGGAAATATTATTTAATGAGTGTTTTCTGATCAACTATAAATCAGGTAAAGAGGTAAAAAGAATGGCTATCTTTGGTAACCGAATTCGTGTCGGCGACTTATTGGTACAAAGAGGATATATTACGGATGAGCAGCTCTCCGATGCGTTGGAGGAGCAGTCAAAAACAAAAGGAAAGCTCGGTCAGGTCCTGATTGACATGGGCTTTATCACAGAGGAACAGTTTGCAGGTGTTATCTGTGCACAGCTCGGAATTGAAGCAGTTGACTTATCCGATTTTAAACCCGATCCGCAGCTGATTGAATTAATCGGTGAGGATGTTCTTCGTAGAGATGAACTGATTCCGATTGGTTATGATGAGAATAATTATAATGCATTAAAGGTTGCAATGGCTGACCCCATGAACCTGGGAGCTATTGACGACGTACAGCTTGTTTCCGGTATGGAAGTAAGTCCTTACTATGCAAGTCTTACCCAGATTAACATGCATCTGGATAAACTGTTTGGTAAGAAACAGGCGATGGAAGCTTTGGAACAGTTCCAGGCAGAACATGCAAATGAATTTGCAAATGATGAAGAAGAAGTTGAAGATGAATCCATTAACGATGCTCCTATCGTAAAGATTGTTCGTTCCATGCTTCAGGAAGCAGTTCGTATGGGATCCTCCGATATTCATATTGAAGCTCTTGAGAAGGAAGTTCGCGTAAGGTACCGTGTCGACGGTGTTTTGCAGA
>CACZRH010000271.1 GCA_902783455.1 uncultured Lachnospiraceae bacterium
CTTCTTGCATTATACTGGGTCAGTACGGCAACCTTCTGAATATGGGAGTTGCTCATACTGCTAAGTGCAAAATCAATACTTCTGTAACTGCCGGCAACGGGCATTGCAGAGATGGCTCTCTTTAAGGAAAGTTCGCGCATTCTGTGGTTATTGCCTCCGGCCAAAATGATTCCAATCGCTCTCATCTTCAATCACCTGCCTTAATCAATGTTTTTCCGCTTCCGAGTTCACCGTCCGGATAATCCGATACAGCAGTAATACCTGCTACAACGGAGTTCTTTCCGACGGATACGCCTTCGGGAATGACGGATTTCTCGCCAATGGTTACAAGACCGTTATTGTAGATGTGAGGATCCGTTTCATTGGGAACTTCTTCTCCGACACCTAACTTTACATTGTCCTGAACGGAAACGTTCTCTGCAATGATTGCCTTGGTAATCTCGCAGTTCTTTCCGATTTCGGTTTCGTTCATAATGATGGAATCACGGACAACCGTGCCTTCTCCGATGGTAACACCGCAACCGATAATGGAATTATATACCTTGCCGTAAATGCAGCTGCCTTCGCCGATAATACATTTCTCGGTAACACTGTCATTCGACATATACTGAGGCGGCAGAGTCTCGGACTTAGTATAAATCTTCCAGTACTCTTCATAGAGATTGAATACGGGAACAATATCGATTAATTCCATGTTTGCTTCCCAATAGGAATGCAGGGTTCCGACATCCTTCCAGTATCCGTTGTACTCATATGCATAAAGCGGAGCGCCGTTTTCATGGCAGTACGGAATGACATGCTTACCGAAGTCTAAGTTCGGCTGGCTTGCCTTTGCAAGAAGCGCTTCCTTTAAGGTCTTCCAATTGAAAATATAGATACCCATACTTGCAAGGTTGCTTCTGGGTTTCTCCGGTTTTTCCTCGAAATCGATGATTTTACGATTATCATCGGTAATTACGATACCGAAACGCTTTGCTTCCTCAAGGGGAACAGGCATTGCAGCGATGGTAACCTCTGCGCCGTTCTTCTTATGGAAATCAAGCATTACTTCATAATCCATCTTATAAATGTGGTCACCGGAAAGAATCAGAACATAATCAGGATTGAAGCTGTCCATGTAATCAATGTTCTGATAAATCGCATTCGCGGTACCCGTATACCACTCGGTATCCGTGCTCTTCTCATACGGAGGAAGAACTGTTACACCGCCGATATTACGGTCCAAATCCCAGGGAATACCGATTCCGATATGTGTATTCAGACGAAGCGGCTGATACTGGGTCAGTACACCCACAGTATCTACTCCCGAATTAATGCAGTTGCTCAAAGGAAAATCGATAATTCGGTACTTGCCTCCGAATGAAACCGCCGGCTTTGCAACCTTTGCGGTTAACACACCAAGACGACTTACCTGACCGCCTGCTAACAACATGGCAATCATTTCTTTCTTGATCATGCTTTCACCTCACACATCTTTATTTTGCGGAGCAAACCCCCATTTGCTCTAACCCCAATCCGTTTCCTCTCTAAAAAGGGAATACGAAAAAAATGGTAGCCCCCCGACTTCCATAAGAAAATTCTAACATGCCTTTTGTAAAAAGTGAACTATAAAAAACCATCTATTTTCCATTTTTTAAATATTTTACTGTCAGATTTACATACTTTTTACCGAATGCCAGCCATTTTCTTTGTGCAATATCACGAACACCGATTTTATTTTTATCAATCCCGAGTGAAAAAATAAACAAAATGAACATTTTGCATTTTCCGTTTCGGAGTGTTTCAAAAGAAGCAACGAAAAAACCAAATATAGACGAATTTTCCAACTTATCTTATAATATGATAGGATGAAAGGGTCAGAAACAGTTTTCACCTGCAAAAAAGCTTAGATATTGGGTAAAGGAGAACAATCCCATGTATGAAATAGATTTCAAAAAACCCATTCATATACACTTTATCGGAATCGGCGGAATCAGCATGAGCGGTCTGGCGGAAATTCTTTTATCGGAAGGATTTACGATTTCCGGTTCGGACAATAAGGAAAGCGAGCTGACCATACGGCTTCGTTCGGAAGGAGCAAATGTTATCATAGGCCAGAATTTTGACAATATCACTTCCGATATTGATTTAGTCGTTTATACCGCGGCAATCCGAAGGGACAATCCGGAACTTGGTGCCGCCATGGAAGTGAATCTTCCGATGCTTTCGAGAGCAGAACTGCTCGGACAGATGATGCGCAACTATAAATATCCGATTGCCGTATCCGGAACCCACGGAAAAACCACGACTTCCTCGATGCTTTCCGAAATCCTCTTGGCCGGCAATACGGATCCGACACTTTCCATCGGCGGAATTTTAAAATCCATCGGCGGAAATGTTCGAATCGGGCACTCCGATTATTTTCTGACAGAAGCATGCGAATATACCAACAGCTTCTTAAGCTTCTTCCCGAAATACGGCATTATTTTAAATGTAGAAGCGGACCATCTGGATTTTTTCAAGGATTTAGCCGATATCCGGAATTCCTTCCGCCGTTTTGCCGAGCTTCTTCCGGCTGATGGTGCCCTGGTAATCAACGGCGAGATTGAACGGCTTGAAGAACTGACCGCAAACGTAAAATGTCCGGTCTATACCATCGGTCTTTCCGCAAATTATGATTATTACGCAACCGACATTACCTTTAACGAGGTCGGATGCGCATCCTATACGATTCACACTCCGAAGGGACTTACCTTCCCGGTAAAATTAGGTGTTGTCGGCATTCATAATGTATATAATTCCCTTGCCGCACTGGCAATGGCCGACATTCTGTCCTTTGAACCGGAAATCAGTTTAGCTGCTTTGGAAAAATGTACCGGTGCAGACCGCCGCTTCGAGATAAAAGGTAGTCTCGGTGATATTACAATTGTCGATGATTATGCCCACCATCCCACGGAAATTGCAGCTACGCTTTCTGCTGCCGTTAATTATCCGCACAACCACTTATGGGTTGTTTTCCAGCCGCATACCTATTCCAGGACCAAAGCCCTGATGTCGGAATTTGCCGATGCCCTTTCAAAAGCCGAGCATGTGATTCTGGCAGATATTTATGCCGCCAGGGAGAACGATACTCTTGGCATTTCTTCCGGCGATTTGCAGAAAGAAATCCAAAAAAGAGGCGGGGACTGCTACTATTTCCACTCTTTCTCGGAGATTGAAATATTTTTACTGAAAAATTGTAACCAGGGTGATGTGTTGATAACCATGGGTGCCGGAGACGTCTACCGCATAGGAGAAGAGCTTCTCGGCAAATAATTATCCACAGTATCCACAGCTTTTTCAAGAAATCGGAGAAAAATGGGCTGTGGATATTTTATGCCCTGTTTTTGCAGGTTTGACAACGTTATAAACAGAATCCACAATGCTGAAAAATGCAGTAAAATCAAGGGATTGCGGGAAACTTTCTGTTTCATTTTCCATACTCTTATGCTATAATCACAATGCTTTACGATGACGCTTCGGTGTTTATCATTAAAATTTGGGGGAATTAAGTGTAATGAGTCGCATCAAACTTACGAATGACGGATTAGCCGGAAGCACTTCCGTTTCCAATCTGTTCATCGATTACTATATGAAAGAGGCCAATGATGCCCAGATTAAGGTATATCTCTACCTTCTTCGAAATGCTTCCACCGGCGCTTCTTTCGAAATCGGCGATATTGCCGAAGAATTTAACCATACGGAAAAAGATGTCGTTCGGGCATTAAAATACTGGGAAAAAGCAGGTCTTCTTGCCTTACAGTATGATTTAACCGGAGAAATCTGCAGCATTTCCTTCGTTACGGGGAAAACGAATGCTCCTATAGAAACAGCACGGGAAGCAGTTCCCGCTCCGGCTCCGGTTCTTTCCATCGTTCCTGCTCCGGTTGTCACACAAACACCAAAACAGGAAGAAGTAAATCCATTAATACCTGAAAAGCCGTCATATTCTGCAGATGATTTAAAGAGTTTCAAGGAAGAGCCGACAACGGACGAACTGCTTGCCGTAACAGAATCTTACCTGATGAAGACACTAAGCATGTCAGATCTTCGAAGCCTTTTATATATTCATAAAGAACTTCACTTCGATTTTGAAATGATGGATCTTTTATTGCAGTACTGTGCCTCGAAAAACAAAAAGAGTTTTAATTATATTGAAAAAGTCGCAATTTCCTGGGTGGAACAGGGAATCACCACTCCCGACCGGGCAAAAGACGGTATTACGAGATACGACCACAATATTTTTGACATTATGGCAGCGCTCGGAAAGAATACCACTCCCACTATCAAAGAAGTGGAATACATCAACCGCTGGCTCGGAAGCTATGCATTCAGTAAAGAAATGGTTTTGGCGGCCTGCGAACGCACCGTGATGAAGACCGACTCCGACCGTTTTCCGTATACGGAAGGAATTCTTTCCAAATGGAAGGAACAGGGAATTACCACCCTGCAACAGGTAAAAGATGCGGAAGCCGAATATAAAAAGAAAAAAGTTTCCTCTCCCGCGCCTTCCGCACAGGACTCAAATTATAACCGTTTCGCAAAAACCAAATACGATTTTGCGGCACTTCAGAAAATAATAAACGAGAGCTGAAATTATTAAAAAATGGGTTTGACAACTGAGGATTACAACGAAATATTAAACGGATACAATGCAAGGCAGCTTGAAAATGCCCGCATCCTTTCCGAAAAACGTAAGGAAGTCAATGAGCATGTTCCCGGTTATAAGGAAATGGAAGAACAGATCGCTTCCATGAATGTAAAGCGTACCATGGCACTCATTCACGGAAACAACAAGGAAGCAGAGGAACTTGCAGAAAAAATCGAGGATTTAGTACGGGATGAAAAGCTTGCGCTGACATCCGCCGGTTATTCCATCCATTATTTAACTCCCACCTATACCTGCGAGGAATGCAAGGATACCGGTTTCGTGGACGGTGTCCGTTGCAAATGCTTCCAAAAAGCCTTAATGGACCGACTTTTCGAACAAAGCAATCTAGGTGACGTAATAGAACGTGAAAATTTCAGTGCTCTTCGACATGATCTGCAGACCGGAGAAGACGCAAAACGCTTTGAAAAAGCCGTTTCCAAGGCCAGAGCCTTTGTCGAAGAGTTCGGCGAAACCTATCGGAATCTCTGTTTTTCCGGAACCGTGGGAACAGGCAAATCGTTTTTATCCAACTGTATTTTAGGGGAACTGATTAAAAAAGGATATTCCTGCATTTATTTCAGCGCTCCCACGCTGTTTTCCACTATCGGCGACTATAAATTCCGCAAAAATAACATGATAGTCCGCAATCCCGCGGAGATTTTGTATTCCTGCGATTTACTGGTCATCGATGACTTGGGTACCGAGATTACCAATTCGTTTTGCGTTTCGGAACTTTTAACGTTACTGAACGAACGCAATCTTGCTTCAAAATCCACGGTAATTTCCACCAATCTTTCCCTGGAAGAGCTCAATGCACGTTATTCGGACCGTGTATTTTCCAGATTATTCAGTAATTTTGAATTCTGTCCATTATCCGGGCAGGATGTCAGAATATATATTAAACAAATGCAAACAAGAAAGTGAGGACGTCTCATGTCACATTCCGAAGAAGTTCGTAATTTGGAAACCATTCCCGTTGGAGCCCTGCGCTTAATGCCCACAAGGGGCTGCGCGACAATCGGTGCAAAAGTGGATGAATACCTTGTAAAATGGAGAACCGAAAGAGAAAGCGAGCATAAAGGCAGTCTGGCCTATGCCGGATATCAGAGAGATTCCTATATTCTCGATGCCAAACTTCCGAGATTCGGTTCCGGCGAAGGAAAATGTACCATCAACGAATCCGTTCGTGGTGCAGATATATACATTCTCGTGGATGTCTGCAATTATTCCGAAACCTATAAGCTGTGCGGCAATATTAATCATATGTCTCCTGACGATCACTTCCAGGATGTAAAGCGTGTTATCGCGGCAGTCGGCGGAAAAGCAAGAAGAATCAATGTGATTATGCCGTTTTTGTATGAAGGCAGACAGCATAAAAGAACCGCAAGAGAGTCTCTTGACTGCGCCCTGGCCCTTCAGGAACTTACTTCCCTTGGAGTCGACAACATCATTACCTTCGATGCCCACGACCCCAGAGTTCAGAATGCCATTCCTCTTCACGGCTTTGAAACCGTAACACCCACCTATCAGTTTACCAAAGCTTTATTAAAGAATGTTCCCGACATCAAACTCGACGCAGACCATATGATGGTCATCTCCCCCGATGAAGGCGCTCTTTCCAGAGCCGTATACATGGCAAACATCATCGGATTAAATGTCGGCATGTTTTATAAGAGACGTGATTACAGCCGAATTGTAGACGGACGTAATCCGATTGTGGCACATGAATACTTAGGAACCGACTTATCCGGTAAGGATGCCATCATCATAGATGACATGATTTCTTCCGGCGAAAGTGCACTGGACGTTGCAGCGGAATTAAAGAGACGAAATGCAAACCGCATTTTCCTTGCAACCACCTTCGGTCTATTCACAAACGGTCTGGAGAAATTCGACAAAGCCTTCGAGGAAGGACTGCTTTACAGAGTTCTTACCACCAACCTGGTATATCAGACACCCGAGCTTCTTGCCCGTCCCTGGTATATCAACTGTGATATGAGCAAATACATCGCATACTTAATTGATACCTTAAATCACGATGCATCGGTATCAGACCTCTTGAATCCTTCCGCAAGAATTCAGAGCATTTTGAAAAAATACGGACAGGGAAATGCGGAATAAAAGAATTCGAAATAAATAAAGATTTACGAATAAACGCAAAGACCGGATTGCAATCAATCCGGTCTTTTTCTGATTAAAACTTTTTCTGATTAAAACTTTTTCTGATTAAAACTTTTTTCTGAATTGAAAAAGGAAACTGCACTAGCGACGATCATCGACTAATATTATCCAATGCGGTTTCCTCTTTCAAATGATACTTAA
>CACZRH010000272.1 GCA_902783455.1 uncultured Lachnospiraceae bacterium
CGGAAAAGACGTGCTTTTATTCATTGATAATATTTTCCGTTTCACCCAGGCAGGTTCCGAGGTGTCCGCGCTTTTGGGACGTATGCCTTCCGCAGTAGGTTATCAGCCTACACTGCAGACGGAAATGGGTGCCCTGCAGGAGCGTATTACTTCCACCAAGAACGGTTCCATTACCTCCGTTCAGGCGGTATACGTACCGGCCGATGACTTAACCGACCCGGCGCCTGCAACGACATTCGCCCATCTGGATGCAACGACCGTTCTTTCCCGTGCCATCGTGGAACTCGGTATTTATCCGGCAGTGGATCCGCTGGAATCCACATCGAGAATTCTGGATCCCAGAATCGTCGGACAGGAGCATTACCAGGTTGCCCGCGGCGTGCAGGAGGTTTTGCAGAAGTATAAAGAATTGCAGGATATCATCGCAATCCTCGGTATGGACGAACTTTCCGAAGATGATAAGCTTACCGTAAGCAGAGCGAGAAAGATTCAGAGATTCTTATCCCAGCCGTTCTTCGTAGCGGGACAGTTTACCGGTCTGGAAGGGAAATACGTTCCGATTTCCGAGACCATCCGCGGATTCAAGGAAATCCTGGAAGGCAAGCATGATGACATTCCGGAAGGATTCTTCTTAAATGCCGGAACCATCGACGAAGTGGTGGAGAGAAATAATAACCGTAAATAATAAGATTTGCCGGAATTTGTAAACGGAAGGCAATTAGAGAGTTTACTGAAAGCAGCAGGGCTGCAGACGATAAGATTGTTTGGATCGGAATAAAACGGCAGAGATTGGAACTCATATATGGCGGAAGGCAATTTATTTGATTTAAAAGTGATAACACCGGAGCGTGTGTTCTTTGAAGGACCGGTTACAATGGTGGAATTTAATACCACCGAAGGCGAACTCGGAATTTACAAGGGACATATTCCGCTTACGGTAATCGTGGATCCCGGGATTCTTACGATTACGACTGAGGAAGGACCGCGGAATGCGGCTCTTCATGCCGGTTTTGCGGAAATTCTTCCCGATAAGGTGACAATCCTTGCGGAGCTTGTGGAATGGCCTGCAGAGATTGATGCAAAGCGTGCCGAAGCAGCGAAAGAAAGAGCGCTGGGCAGGCTTGCAAAACGCGGTCCGGATATCGATGTGGACCGTGCTACGGTTGCGCTGAAAAAAGCAATCTGCAGATTAAATGTACTGAAATAGGTAAAAATCGACCTTGCGGGGTCGATTTTTGTTTTTAAGGAGATTTTCATATGGAAAATAAATATTTACGAATTCTGTCCAGACAGTTTCCGACGGAGCAGGCGGCGGCAAGCGAAATCATAAACCTTTCTTCCATTCTCTCCCTTCCGAAGGGTACGGAACACTTTTTAACGGATATTCACGGGGAGGCAGAGCAGTTTCAGCACGTCTTAAAAAACGGATCCGGAACCGTCAGGCGTAAGGTGGAAGCGGTAATCGGTGAGAAAAAACCGGTTGCCTATAAGCGGGAGCTGACGACCCTGATCTATTATCCGAAGGAAAAACTGGAGCTGATTAAGGAAGGAAAGTCGGAAGAGGAATTAACCGGCTGGTATATGGAAACCCTGCAGTATCTGGTGGATGTGGTAAAGAGGGTTTCGTCCAAATACACGCGTTCCAAGGTGCGGCGTGCGATTCCGGATGAATATCGGTATATCGTGGAAGAGTTAATTACCGAGAAGGAAGAAATCTACGATAAAGAGCGCTATTATAAGGAAATCATCAAAACCATCGTGGAAATCGGCGTGGCGGATTCGGTTATCATTACGCTCTGCAATTTAATCCAGCGCATGGTGGTGGATCATCTGCATATTGTCGGAGATATTTATGACAGAGGTCCGGGGCCGCATCTGATTATGGATACACTTTGCGATTATCACAGTGTTGATATCGTTTGGGGAAATCATGACGTGGTCTGGATGGGGGCTGCCTGCGGAAATGCAGCCTGCATTGCAAACGTCATCCGGATGAGTGTCCGTTACGGAAACTTAAGCGTCATCGAAGACGGTTACGGAATCAATTTAATTCCGCTTGCTGCGTTTGCGATGAAGCAGTATGAAAAATCGGATCTTTCCTGTTTTCATATTAAGGAAAATAACCGCGGTGAGTTTTTCGACATGACGCAGGTGGAAAGTCAGATGTACAAGGCGATTACGATGATTCAGTTCAAAGCGGAGGGACAGGTAATCCGTCGTAACCCCGATTTTGAAATGGAAGACCGTCTGTTACTGGACCGGATTGATTATGATAAGAAAACCGTGCGAATTGACGGGAAGGATTATGCGATGACGGAATGCGATTTTCCGACCGTGATGCAGGAGGATCCTTATGCTTTTACTGCAGAGGAAGAGCAGGTCGTAAAGCAGTTGATCTACGGTTTTACCAACAGCGAAAAATTGAAAAAGCATGTGCGTCTTCTTTATGAAAAGGGCACGCTTTATAAGGTTTATAACGGAAATCTGATGTATCACGGATGCATTCCGTTAAATGACGATGCGACCTTTACGCATTCCCCGGTGTGCGGAGGCGATCACTACGGACGCGAATTATATGATTTGCTGGAGTCCCATGCCAGAAAGGCCTATTATTCTCCGGCCGGAAGCAAAGAACGGGAAAAGGGCGGCGATATCCTCTGGTATTTATGGTGCGGCCCGAAGTCCCCTTCCTACGGACGAAGCCGCATGACAACCTTCGAAAGACTCTTTATCAAAGAAAGTGAAACGCATGAGGAAAAGAAGGATGCCTACTATCGCTACATCGAAAATGATGAAGAGGTGGCCTGCCGGATACTGAAGGAATTCGGTTTAACCGGAGAACACTCCCATATTATCAACGGTCATGTGCCGGTGGAGGCGAAAAAGGGGCAGACCCCGATTCGTGCCGGCGGAAGGGTTTTGATGATTGACGGCGGTTTTTCAAAAGCGTATCATGCGAAGACCGGAATTGCCGGATATACGCTTGCAATCGATTCCCACGGAATGTGGATTGTGGAACATGAAGCATTTGAAAGCAAAGAAGAAGCCATCCGCCGCGAAACGGATATTGTATCCGACACGCTGACGGTGGAAAATTTCGAAAGACGAATTTATGTGGAGGATACCGATACCGGAAAGCGCCTGATTGAAGAAATCCGGGATTTGAAGGAGCTTCTGAACGCATACCGGACCGGCGCACTGGAGTAGGAATTTCCTTTCGGTGAAAAATCGGAGAGTGCCAGGGAAGTATTCCGGCGGGGATTTTTGAAAAAGAAATAAAAAAGGGGCAGGCAAAATGGATTTGGAAAGAATTCTATCAAAACTGGATCATCTGGTGGAAAAAAAGGATTTCGAAGAAGCAAAATCGCTTCTTGCCTATTGGCTTAACGATGCAAAGGAAAATAAAAACCTTCGCGGAGAGCTCAGTCTTTACAACGAATCGATGGGACTTTTCCGTAAAATCGGCGATCAGGAAAATGCGATAAAATGCGCGCAAAATGCATTGCGTCTGGTGGAGGTTCTTGGTATGGGGGGGAGCATTACCGAAGCCACCACCTGTATCAACTCGGGAACCGTATATAAGGCATTCGGCGAGTCGGAAAAGGGGCTGCCGCTTTTTGAAAAGGCGAAGGATATTTATGAGCGGGAATTAAAATCCGGGGATTCCAGGCTGGGCGGATTATATAATAACATGGGGCTTGCGCTTTTAGATTTAAAACGCTATGAGGAAGCGATGGAATCCTATAAAAAGGCGCTGGATGCCATGGATTATGTAAAAGACGGAAATCTTGAAAAGGCGATTACGTATTTAAATATTGCCGACGTCCTGGATAAAATGAGAAATGATGAGAATGTAAAAGACAGGCACAGCGAGGAAGAGTGGGAAACATACATCGAAAACTGTCTCGAAAAAGCGAAAAACTGTCTTGATGACGAGACTCTTCCAAGGAACGGATATTATGCGTTTGTAGCGGAAAAATGCGCACCGAGTTTTGATTATTACGGGCATTTTATGTATAAGGCAGAACTCGATAAAAGGATTGCCGGGATTGAGAAAACGCTGTAGAGAGGGATTTTACGACAGAGGACAAATATGAAAGGCTTGGAACTGGCGGAAGAATATTATAAAGCATACGGCGAAAGCATGTTGAAGGAACAGTTTCCGGAGATTTTAAGCAGGATTGCGGTCGGCTTGATCGGAAGCGGTTCGGAGTGTCTGGGATATGATGATGAGATTTCGAAAGATCATGATTTTGAACCGGGATTTACGATTTTTATTCCGGGAGAGGTATTTCTGGACTCGAAAACGGCATTCCGCTTAGAGAGGGCATACGCGAAGCTGCCAAAGGAATTCATGGGATATGAAAGAGCGCTGGTCGGTCCGGTCGGCGGTAACCGGCACGGAGTGGTGCGACTCGACGATTTTTTATCTTCGAAACTCGGGAATCCATATGGGGAGCTTTCCGTAACGGACTGGCTTAAAATTCCGGAATACTCGGTTTTGGAAGTGACGAACGGAAAAATTTTTTATGACGGGTCAGGAACCCTTACCGCGATTCGGGAAAATTTACGGGTGATTCCGGAAGATGTCCGCAGAAAGAAGATTGCGGGAAATCTGTTAAATATGGCGCAGGCCGGGCAGTATAATTATTACCGGCTGACCGGACGAAAGGAAGCGGCGGCTTCCGAACTTGCCGTTTGCGAGTTTGTAAAGAGCGGGCTGCAGGTGGTCTATTCCCTGAACGGCAAGTGCATGCCGTATTACAAATGGGCTTTTCGCGGAATGCGCGATTTGGAGATTTTATCCAATCTGGAAGAGTATTTTGAATTTTTATTAACCTCCGGATATTCGGAGGATTTGGTTTTGAAAAAATCGAACACGATTGAAGAAATTGCAGGAGCGATTATTTCGGAGCTGCGCAGGCAGAATTTAACACAGGCCGACTGCGGGGATTTGGAAAAACATGCATATTCCGTTAACGATTCCATACGGGATACCGAAATCCGGTATTTGAATATTTTTGCGGCGGTATCGCCATAAAAACACGTCAAAAACAGTATATTTAGGGGTGCAAAGAAAAAACAAATAATGTTATAATAGGAGCAGTACAGTTTTACACGAGAGGGGGACTTACAAAATGAAATGTGAAATGTGTGGTGCGGAATTATCCTCGGAAGCGTTGGAAGTGAACAGCTGCATGAAATGCGGCGCGATCATCGACATTGATGCTCCGGTAAAGGATATCAGCCAATATAAGAGAAAAGCGGAATTTGTAGACAGCATACAGAACCTGATGAATACGAACCTGACCGTAAACAGAAGTCAGGAGGAGCAGAAGCAGGAGACCTTAAAGAAGGTTAATGATGCGTTTGAATATCGTGCGGAGATTATTGCGAGCAATCCGGACGGAACCATCAGTGGGGAAAAACTGAATTCCCAGTTGAAGGTATATGCTGAAAAAGGATGGAGACTTGCGAATTCTTTCTGTAATGTAATCGGAAAGAGCCAGGTGGCAGGATACGGCGGAGTGACCGGCGGTCTGGCTGCAAACGGCGCGGTGCCGATTACCCAGATTATTCTGATTTTTGAAAGAAGAACGGGAGCTGCAAGAAGAGTTGCGCCTCCGACTTCCCAGGGACAGGTTGGTCAGGGCCAGGGAAATTCAGGACAGCAGGGCGGTAATCACGGCGGTATCGGAATCAGACCGCAGGGAGCACCGGCATCACCGAACGCACCCGTAGCACCCGCTGAGCAGGGCGATTTATTTGCCGGAAAGAAACCGACTCCGAGACCGATGACACCACAGGAACTTGAGCAGCTGAATAAGCAGAAAGCTCCCGCACCCGGAGCACCTGTTAAAGGACCTGCTCCCGGGGCAGCAAATGCACAGGGAGGAGCTAATTCCGGTTCCGCAGCCGGAACAGCGGAAGGCGGAAAGCCTGCCGATGACGGAAAGCCCAAGATTATTCCGATTCGATAAAAAAATGAAATCCGAAAGGATGAAAAATGGATATTTGCTGTGAAGAATGTGCCAATTTTGTATATGATGACGACGAAGAGGAATATGTCTGCTGTGTCAGCATGGATGAAGATGATTACATCCGCTTAAATACCGATTCGCATTATCAGTGTCCGTACTATCAGTGCGGTGATGAATACCGAATTGTAAAACATCAGATGTAGATTAAGAGCAGGGTTAACCCCTGCTCTTATGCGCGGGGAAGGAAACTATATTTTAGGGGGTAAGCAAAATGATAGAAGGATTGGATACTTTAAAACAATGGGTTGAAGAAAGCAACAATATCGTTTTCTTCGGCGGCGCCGGAGTGTCTACGGAAAGCGGAATTCCGGATTTCAGAAGTGTGGACGGACTGTATCATCAGAAATATGATTACCCGCCCGAGACAATCTTAAGCCATACATTTTTTATGAGAAAAACTTCGGAGTTTTATAAATTCTATAAGGATAAGCTTCTTTTGGAAGGTGCAAAGCCGAATGCCGCTCATTTAAAACTTGCGGAGCTTGAGGAAATGGGCAAATTAAAAGCTGTTATCACGCAGAATATCGACGGCCTTCATCAGCTTGCCGGGAGCAAAGAGGTGCTGGAGCTTCACGGAAGCGTACAGAGAAATAATTGCATGAAATGCGGTAAATTCTATGATTTTCAGGAAGTAAAGGAACGTGTGGAAAAAGCCTCCGAACTGAATCCGAAGGATAAAGACTACATGGTTCCGAAGTGTGACTGCGGTGCAACCATCAAACCGGATGTTGTTCTCTACGAGGAGGGGCTTGATGACAACGTGATTACGAAGTCCATCCGCTACATTTCCAATGCGGATATGTTGATTATCGGCGGAACCTCGCTGGTTGTTTATCCGGCAGCAGGATTAATCCATTATTACCATGGCAGGAAGCTGGTATTGGTGAATCTTTCCCCGACCGCCCAGGATTCCAGCGCGGATTTGATTGTGCGCGGTAAAATTGGGGAAGTATTCTCGCAGCTGTAAATTGACACATTGGCGCCGGTCTTTGTTGCGGTCCCCAAAATGACACAACATCCCCGTCCCCATGTGTCAAAAATTCTGCTTGAAAACGCGGATAAAGTGTGCTACACTATAGGTCCGTGATGAAAAATTCCTTGCTCACTGCAGGACAGTGGGCCAGAGACCAAAAGGAGGTAACTAGCATGAACAAGTATGAATTATGCGTTGTTGTCAATGCTAAGCTCGAAGACGATGGA
>CACZRH010000273.1 GCA_902783455.1 uncultured Lachnospiraceae bacterium
GAGCAAATCATTTACATCCTGTGTTACCCGATTAATTTGCGCTTCGTCCTCGGTTGCGTAAAAATCAAATCCCGCATGAACAAAATCGCCCGCAATATGCACCAGCCGGTTCATCGTATCCCTGCTTTCGGATTCCATTTCCACTTCCGTCAGTCCCGTGCATGCCAGATCTTCTGTCAAGGCCACGGCTTCATTTCCCATAACCGGAATATGCTTCTTAAAGACCGTTTTGAATTTCGGATTGATTGAGCTGATAACGGCAACAACAAAAACCGCTCCGATGAGATAACCGAATAATTTCTTCATAACCTTCGCCTCCTCCCTTATTTTTTGTTTTTATATTTCTTCAAATGGCTGTACTTTCGCCATTTTTATTTATGTTCTGAGTTTATACTAACATTTTCAAAGTCACAGAAATGTCACAGTGAAAGCATCTTTTTGAGTTTTCTCAGAGCGTGTGCTATAATATCTCTGCATATGCATGTATAAAGAAACAGGGGATTATTATATGTTTGATTATTATTCATCCATTATTCTTATTTCCTGGATGTCACTTGGTGTTCTGAGCATTCTGGTATGGGAGAATAACCGGATTAAGAAACCGGACAAAAAAATATTTTATATTTCCTATCTTCTGATTGCGCTATCCGCATTAGCTGAGCTGATCGGTCTGAAGGTAAACGGAAATGAGAATGTTCCGGCATGGGTAATATTGCTTGTAAAGGCAATGGATTATATTCTGACACCGCTTGCAGGTGGCGCGATTGTCGCTCAGTTACGAATCCGGAATAAATTCAGTAAGGTACTGAAGGGAATTCTTTGTCTGAATACGGTATTTCAGCTGGTATCCTTATTTACCGGATGGATGACGACGATTGATGCAAATCATTGTTATTCCCACGGACCGCTCTATGTATTTTATATGGTTGAGTATTTTTCGATTCTTGTCCTCGTAATTATCCAGTTTGTATTGTACGGATTTAAATTCAGCAGACATAACAGATTATCACTCTACGGTGTTTTGGTTTTAGTGATTTCGGGAATCGAAATGCAGGAACTGCTCGGCAGTGACCATCGAACGGCATATATTACGCTTGCCGTTGGTGCAATCCTTTTGTTCATTCATTATTCGGAGTATTCGCAGCTTCGTTCGGATCAGCAGATTCAGGAGCAGTCGGTTTTAATTACAACAGATTCGCTGACCGGAGCGAAGAGCCGGTATGCATATTCGCAGAAATTAAACGAATACGATGCGATGTCAAAGCTTCCGGATGATTTAACCATTTTTTTGATTGATATTGACGGATTAAAAAGAACGAATGATACACTCGGACATGATGCCGGAGATGAATTAATCCGCGGAGCGGCAGAATGCATTGAAAAGACTTTTGAAGGCTTTGGTTCAGTTTATCGAATCGGAGGGGACGAGTTTATCGTATTTGCCGGTATGGATCGCACGCAGGCAGAAACAATGATTCCGAAGTTAAACGAAAGAACTGCTGCATGGAAAGGAAGAGAAGTTAAAAAAATAAGCTTATCTTCCGGTTTTGCCATTGCTTCCGAATTCCCGGGGCTAAGCTGCGAACAGCTGGCAAGTAAAGCAGACGAAGAGATGTATAAAGCAAAAGAGGAATATTACAAAATCAGCGGGTACAAAAGAAGAGTTTAAAAAAATTGAAAAACGCTATTTTCGATTCATTTTTGCAATGGAGGATAACGTGGGGATCTGCATCGGGCAGACATCCACACAGGATAAGGATTTGGAGCATCCGGCGGCAAAATGTTTATCATAGGATTTGAGCATCGCATCCTTTTGCCTGCTTCTGGTTGCAATCAGATAGCAGTCATTGGCAAACTGTGCTCCGTAAAAATGGGTTCCGCTTTCGTAATTCGGACAGACTTCGAGACAAAGCCCACATTTTAAACATTTGGCAGCAGCATATTGATGCGGATATTCCTTTGGACTGTCGGCTTCATACTCACCGATGAAGGCATCTGCTTTTTTCAGATTTTCCTGAATGATTCCGCGGTCAACCAGTAAATCTGCAATGGTGGGAAATTTGCGAAGCGGTTCTAAGGTAATGACGTCTTTTTTTAAATCCCTCAAAAAGGTTTCACATGCGAGCGCGGGACGGTTATTGATTACCATTGCACAGCCGCCGCACATGCCCTGAAGACAGGAGCATTCCCACTGAATTCTGGGGGCGGGATTCCCGTTTATGTCAGTTAAATCGTCCTTATAATTTAATTCATCAATCATTCCGGCAACGGTCTGATTTTCTTTTTTTTCATAAGAAAATTCCTGCCAGTAAGGATTCGAAAAAGGCGAAGACTGTCTTAAAATTCTAACTTTCATATTTTCCCTCCGAATCCAGATAGATGCGGTATTTTCCGTTATCATAGGATATAATTGTTGCGGCACGGAAGAGATTGGAACACTCCGGATAATCGCTTCTTATATGTGCCCCCCTGGTCTCCTTCCGGCTTAATGCACAAAGAAGCACGGCCTTTGAAAGTGTCAGCAGTCCTTTCAGACTGTATGCAAAATAGGTCATCTCGGAATTGTCGTAGTGAATCTTATCGATTACGGACAGATAGTACGAA
>CACZRH010000274.1 GCA_902783455.1 uncultured Lachnospiraceae bacterium
AGACAATCTGGATAAAAGAGCCGATGCGGTTTTTCTTTCAAAGGATGAACCGGAAAAACTTCGCGATTGTGTAATGGCAGTCCTTGATGATACGGAAAGAGATAATTACTCGATGTATGAAGAACTCAATCGAATTGAAATCAATAAGATTGAACCCTTCGAAAGAAAAATTAAAAAGCTTGAAAAGGAAGCGGACGAACTGGACAGAAAACTCAGTGCAGAACTTGCAACCTATCATCGAATCTGTGCGGAAATCGGTGTTGAGCCGAAGAAATTTCAGTTCCGAAAAGAATCCATTGAAGAAATCCGATATGCCTGTGCGGAACTTTTGGATCAGTGTGATCTCAGCGTAGACTTATCCGCATTGATGAAGGGCATAAAGGAAAGCCTGACCGGCCTTGGATATTCTTATCTTGGCGAAAAAGAAGAAAACAGGGATCTTTACAGACAGATTTACGGAATTCACGACAATATCATATTACATGTTATTTATGATTCCACCGGTCGTGTTACCATGGAAGTCGCCATTAAAGATAATATAAGCCGCGTTCCACAGCCGAGAGAAAAGGAAGGCATTGTAAAGGAGCAGGAAAAATTTTGCAAGGATTATGAAAAGATATTTGATGCAGTTAACCGGCAGGGAATTGCACTCCGAAAGAAAGCAGAAATGCCTTGTAATCCGGCATTTGCCAAAGTGATTAACACTTCTGAATTTACCTGTCCGGAACAATCAACGGATGATTATTATGAATATTATTCTGACCGTACAACGAAATATCTGCATGTGAAGTAGTTGCTGCTTAAATGAAAGACCGGGAGGAATCGGTATGAAGGGAAAATGCTGTCCCAATTGTAAAAAATGGAATAAACCAAGCGATATCATTTGTCCGGAATGCGGTGAAGATTTGCTTCGTGTAAAGCTGCAGGAGATTAAGGAAGATTCTGCGGGAGAATTACAGAAAGAATTTTCTTCGGAAGAATTACATGAAGAAATATCTGCGGAAAAAATAAAAGAAGAAAATCAGAACGAGTCTTCACAGACCGGTGAGGAATCAATGGTATATGCCAGAATATGCAGGGTCTGCAGCAGGGCATGGCCGTATTCGGAAAGCAAATGTTGCAATTGCGGGACGTCTTTAGAGTGTGAAATTCCGGTTTTGCTCAGTCCGTCCGTGCTTTCCGGTTCCGTTATTCCGATTGATTCCGACGAGGTTTCCGAATCCCCAAAACCATTATATTCTTTTTGCTCGGATGACGGATTCTTTCAAACGAACCTGTCTGAAGGAGATGAAATCATACTGGGAAGGGAATCCTGCGGTGCCGAATATATGAAAAACAAAGATTTTGTCAGCCGTATGCATGCAAAACTTTCTGTAGTAAAGGGAGAATTACTGATTACGCACATAGGATCTTCCAATCCGACTCTCGTAAACGGAAGGGCTATCGAAAAAGACAAACCGTTTCGCATTCAGGCGGGTGATCAGATTGCACTCGGAGCAAGGGAAAGGCAAGGCTATAATGAAAACATTGCATATTTTCATATAAATCGATATACAGATCAGAGTACACAGTCAGGCTGAAATTGCTGAAAACATATTAAAAACGCGGATTTAGAGGAATAATACAGGGAGAATGTCTATGAAAATTTATTCATATCTTTCCATCGGAACCGGCGATTACAAAGAAGAAATGGAAGACCGTATTTTACTGGGAAAAAACATTCTGGTTTCAGGTTATCATGAAGACCTGTTTTCAAGCGGAATATTTGGGGTTTTTGACGGACTTGGCGGAGTGGCCGGAAGTGCTTTTGCATCTTCTTTGGCGGCAAATATCCTCTCAAAGGTGTCGGTTTCCGCATCTGCACAGGAGATAAAGGATACTATTGAAAAAATTCACAAGGAACTGTTTAACGGAACCCGGACCGCAACTACGGCAACCGGTATTGTAATCCGGGAAAATCATAATGCAGTCATCTTTCATGTTGGCAATACACGAATTTCTGTTTTGCGCGGAGGATATATTGTTCCGGTTACAACGGATCAGACAAATTTTGAAATGTTATTACAAAAAGGTTTTGAGGAAGAGAATATTTCTCAAAATATGAAAGGAGTTCTTACCTCCTGTCTCGGTGGAAATGAAGAAATGATTTCAGGACTGGAAGTCAGGGAAATTCCGGATATTTTCCGTGATTATTCCAGGATTCTTATTACAAGTGACGGAATACACGATTACTTATCGCTGGATGATATGGAGGTATTTCTGAAAGGTGAAGCAGGAAAGGAATCCTTCCTGGAGCTTGTAAAGAAGGCCAGGGAAAACGGTTCGGAGGATGATGTCAGTATTTTACTGATAGAAGCATAACTTTTTTGGAATGAAGAGGTTGACTTGATTACATATAATAATAACAAAATGTCGTAAAAACTGACATTGTATCCGTGTTTATATTTATTTTTTCGGCATTTTATGGCATACTATTGTAGTGGGTACTTGGGGCAAAGGGGGTTGCGTCATGGTTACTTCTAATATTGGTGATAACGCTTATCAACAATTATCATTCCGACAGTTTCAGTCGGACTTTTTCGCTTTTAACCAAATACCTTTTTATACCTTCTGTGCTTTTAACGGTAATATAGGGCACCAAAAATAAATGGCAAGTATATAAAATGGATAAAACATAGCTGTTTGGGGAGGGTGTATGGCAGGAAATGATCCGGAACGGGCGCGTCTTAAAAGTGAATTAGATTCAAACCAACGAGAGATAGATCAGGCAAAAAGACGCTTGGATGAAATTAACAACAGCCGTAATTTCATAAAGAGTCAGATTGATTCACAGAATTACAAAATAGCGGATTTAAAGAGAACAATCGATGAAGAATATCAGGCGGTTGGCCTATGCAGACGTGCGGGGAACCGATATGATGCAGATAATCACCGGTATCGCGCAGAGTCATTTCTGGATTCCCTGAGTCGTGAATATGATATTAAAAATGATTTGTATAATCAGCTGAATTATTACAAAAGTGATTATGAAACCGCGTTATTTAATCTGCGGTCCGCCAAAGAGCGGAAACAACGGGTAATGGAGTCTTTCCAGAGCAGATTGCAGTTTTTAAAGTCCCAAAATGAAATGGAAAAAGCCAAATGGAAGGTAAAATACTGCAGGATTTGCGGTAAAGAAATCCGCTATCATGTAGATTGGTC
>CACZRH010000275.1 GCA_902783455.1 uncultured Lachnospiraceae bacterium
AAAAATACGGATTTTTCACGAAATGCTTTGTCTTTTACATGAATGCTGGGTAAGCAGTGTTTTGCCGAATGAACCTGTTTATGTCGGCGAGATGGAGCATTTATTCCTTCCGCTTGAAATGCTGGGGAAAAATGATTTATCTGTTTATTACAGAAATTCAAGTGTACTTAAGAATCTTTTCCCACCGAAAACAATCCGGATTGACCGGCTTTCGGAACTGTCAGCATCTGCGGTTGAGGAAATGGTGGCGGAATATCAGGTAGATAATATCGAGGGAATCATAAAAGTAATTCAAAAAAAGAATTCCGGGAGAATGCCGGAAAAAAGAGAAAGCCTTCGCATTATGCAAAGGATGCCGTATGCGGAATATGTGGCAGGACAGCTTTGGGAGAGTAATCCGGCATGGAATAATGCCATTCGGGAATTAAGGATACAAAATATCGAAAAGGAAATTCGCCAATGTTCCGGTCGTATCACTTCCGAAATGAAGGAGGTTCAGAGACTGCTTCAATCCCTGCTGGAAGAAGAAACGGTAATAGAGCATCGTTTATACGGAAAAGGAATTCTTAAGGAAATTAAGCAGGACAGTGTTGAAGTACAGTTTGCGGCAGGAAAAAAATCAATCCTGATTTCATTTATAGAGTCCGGAAATCTTGTTAAGATTCAGGATGATAAAATGAATGATTTAAAGAATTACGTGGCCCTGCGTGATTACATAGACGAATCGGAACCGGATTTGAAACAGTTGAGGCAGTATGTTGCATCAATTAAGAAAAAGCAGACCAAAGGCTGAATGGAGAAAACGCTATGAAAATGATGATGTATGAGTATCTGGACTGGAGATCGTTACCGCTTCCCGAAATCGTGAAGAAAGTGAACGATTATTTTACCATCTGCGGAACCGAATATAAAAAAGGTATTGTTAACGAAGGGGAATTCTATTTCAACACGTTTTCTTTCGATTTGCTGCGTCCGATTCTTAAGAAAAAATATTCCACCGGCCTGATTCCAATTGATCATTCCAAACCTTCTTTTCCGATTCGTGTGTCCTTTAATGAATGGATGGAAACGGGTGATTTTGATGTGGAGGAATGGATGGATGATTTCATCACGTCGGAAACAGACACAAAATCTACCATGATCTGGTTTTTTCAGGTAATCAGCCTGCTTCGTATTCCGATTTCATACTTTGATTCACTTCATCTTCCTCCGGATAAAATTGCCAATGTCACGACAGAAGTATTTTATTCAAGCAGCAGTGTGGATAAGAGAATTTTAGATCCCTGCACAAACGAAAAGACGGTATTAAAAAAACTGAAGCAGAACGAAGACCGTATCACACTGAATTATCGCGACAGTGAGGGCAATCCGTATAAAGTTGATCTTGTAGTAAGAGAAAAGAGCAGAAATTTTGGTTATGAAGAATATACCTGCGGTGCGGTAATCGGAAAATATACATTCGGTACGCATCAAAGAGTGTATTTAAGAAACGGGGAATTTGGCCCGGAGCTTACTTTTAACAGAACCGTTGTAAATGCGAACGATTTATACCGGTATCAGCTTAACTCGGTAAACTACGGACTGCAGGGGGCAAACTGGGTGGATTATAACGAAGCCCTTTATCAAAAAGGAATTCGCGTGGAAGCAGAATTTAAGGCGCTTCGTTACGACTTATTCGCAAAAAGTACAAAACGCTCCTGGTACGGATGGATCGGGGATGATATTTTTGAAGAAACGGAAGAGGTTACTTCCTTTGATGCTTTGGCAAAGATATCTGCCAAATCCGAATCGGAGGCTGCTGCAGAAGAAAAAGAATTTAAGAAGATGCAAAAGAAGGCGGAAAGCATTGTTTCGCATACTTTGGATTCTTTTCGTGACTATCATCTGACCGAGATCGGGAAAGAGGAACTTTCCGGATATCTGCGCTATCTTATGCTGGATGAGAAAAAAGACAGGGCATATCATTTTATTGTGCAATCCGATTCCGTAGACACCGGTCGTAAATTTGCTGAAGAATTGCTGGATTTGACGAAAAAACTGGGCGGGAAGAACACCGCATTTACGACAGC
>CACZRH010000276.1 GCA_902783455.1 uncultured Lachnospiraceae bacterium
AAACTGCAGAAGAAATTTCGAAAGAAACCGCAGAGCAAACTGCGGATGAAAATAACAATCAATTAAAGGAGGAAGAATAATGCTGCAGGGCATCCTGTTAACTGCTGATCAGGCCGGCGGAAATGTAGATTTCATGATTCATGGAATCTTTTCCTATCAACTGTTCGGACAGCAGGTATGGATAACAACCTCACATGTGTGTCTCCTTATAGTAATATTGGTACTTACAATATTCTTTATTGTCGGAGGACAGGTATTTAAACATGCATCCGAAATTCCGGGCGCTTTCCAGAATGTTTTGGAACTTATCGTGGAATTCTTAGACGGTATAGTTGATAAAACAATGGGAAAGAAAGGACTCGGATTCCGCAATTATATCGGAACGCTGTTTATTTTTATCCTGTTTTCCAATCTTTCGGGACTTTTCGGATTAAGACCGCCCACAGCGGATTACGGCGTAACGCTTCCGCTTGGTGTGACGACTTTCTTTTTGATTCATATCAATGAATTTCGGTTCAATTCCGTTTTGGATGTATGGAAGGATAAGTGCTCGCCGCTTCCGGCATGGCTGCCGCTTTGGCTGCCGATTAACTTAATCGGTGATTTTGCGGTTCCGATTTCGCTTTCCCTGCGTTTGTTTGCAAACGTCCTTTCCGGAACGGTTATGATGGCGCTGGTTTACGGACTGCTTAGCAAAATTGCATACGGGTGGCCCGCTGTATTGCATGCATACTTTGATATCTTTTCAGGAGCAATTCAGACGTATGTATTCTGTATGTTAACCATGACATACATTTCGAACGCAATCGGAGACAAGGAATAGGAAATACAAAGAATAAGGTAATAATTTACACAAAACAGATAAAGAAACACTAAGGTTTATTTTTCAGGAGGAAAAACAAATGGGTGAATTTAATCAGGCATTTATTTTCGGATGTTCTGCAATCGGTGCCGGACTTGCGGTTATCGCCGGTATCGGACCCGGTGTAGGCCAGGGTATTGCGGCAGGCTATGGTGCTTCCGCAGTAGGTCGTAACCCCGGAGCAAAGGGTGACATCATGTCCACCATGCTTCTTGGACAGGCTGTTGCAGAAACCACCGGTCTTTACGGACTTTTAGTAGCAATGCTTCTGTTATTCGTAAAACCTTTTACGTAAAGAGTAATTGCTTGAAACGATCGGAGGATTAGGGTGTGAATGCATTGTTTGGCATGAACTCCATACTGCTTACGGCTGAAAATGAGTGGACAAGACTGTTTGATCTCGATTTTCAGCTTCTGCACGATTCGGTTCTGACGTTAATTGCCGTATTCGTGCTGTTTTTGGTGGCTTCGATTTTCTTTTTCAAACCGGCAAGGGATTTTCTTGAGAAGAGGAAAAAGGGAATTGCGGATAACATCGAGGCGGCAAAATCGGATAAGGAAGAAGCGGCTCGTCTGAAGGAAGAGTATGAAGAAAAATTGAAAAATGTGGATTCCGAAGTGGAAGCAATTCTTGCCGATGCAAGAAAGAAGGCGCGCGCCAATGAGGAGCGTATTGTTCAGGATGCAATGGCGGAAGCCGGACGCATCGTGGATAATGCAAACCGTGAGGCAGAGCTTTCCAAGCAGAAGGTTGCAAACGAGGTGAAGGAAGAAATCGTTTCCGTTGCCGGTGCAATGGCAGGGAAGCTGGTTGCTGCATCCATGGATGAGGCGACCCAGAACAAGCTTCTGGATGAGACATTAAAGGAAATGGGTGATGATACATGGCTAAGCTAGTTTCCAAAACCTATGGCGAGGCTTTGTACGAGCTGGCGAAGGAGAAAAAGACCGAAGGCGCCATGCTGGAAGAAGTCACCGCGTTAAAGGAGATACTGGCCGCAAATCCGGAATTTTCCAAGCTGATGGAGAATCCCCGCATTACAAAAGAAGAGCGCATCAGTATTCTGGAAAGCATTTTTGAAAAAAGAGTCAGTGACGATTTGATGTCATTTTTGTGTGTTTTGGCACAGAAGGGCCGTATTTCCGAGCTGGATAAGGTGCTGGAATATTTTATCGCACGAATCCGCGAAGACGAAGGAATCGGTACGGCTTATGTTACGACTGCCTTTACGCTCGGCGATGCCAAGAAAAAGGAAATTCATGATAAAATTCTTGCCACGACGAAGTATAAGAAGCTGGACGTAATCTATTCCGTGGACGAAAGCATCATCGGCGGAATGATTATCCGTATTCGGGACAGAGTTGTGGACAGCAGTATCAAAACCAAACTGGAACACATGGAACGTGATTTACACAGTGTTTTACTAGATGAAGAATAACGAATAAGGATCAGAAAACTGTTTCGGGGCTGCGATTTTATAAATCATAAAACGGCCGGATGAAACAAAGAGGCTGACAGAAAGGTGTAAGAACCCATGAATTTGAAACCGGAAGAGATCAGTTCGGTGATCAAGGAACAAATTGAGAGATACAAAGACCGCATCGAAGTATCCGACGTTGGTACGGTTATTCAGGTTGCGGACGGAATCGCGCGTATTCACGGGCTTGAAAAGGCCATGCAGGGCGAGCTTTTAGAGTTCCCCGGCGAAGTTTACGGCATGGTTATGAACCTTGAGGAAGACAATGTCGGTGCCGTACTTTTGGGAAATCAGAAAAATATTTCCGAAGGCGATACCGTAAAGACCACGGGCCGCGTGGTAGAGGTTCCGGTCGGTGATGAAATGCTCGGACGTGTTGTA
>CACZRH010000277.1 GCA_902783455.1 uncultured Lachnospiraceae bacterium
GGTTGCACAGAAGACAGGACTTGTTATGTACAATGGATCTACCTTCTATGTTGAAAACGGAAAGCTGAATACCGGTGTGAATGGATTTTTTGATTTTAATGGTGGATTGTTCTTTGTAAGCAAAGGTCGAGTTATTAAGACGGCAAACGGTCTTGTACAGGATCCGAATAAGCGCGCCGACTGGTATTTCTGCGCGAATGGTCAGGTTCAGAAAAAGAAGACCGGTGTTGTAATTTACAACAAGGCGGGCTTCTATGTAGTGAACGGAAAGCTGGATACTTCTTATAACGGAAATGCAACTTACAATGGAAAAACCGTAAAAATCGTAAACGGACGGATGAAGTAATCGAAAAATGACACAACATCCCCGTCCCCATGTGTCATTATATTGAATTTGTATCAAAGCCATCGGGAAACCGGTGGCTTTTGGATTGTGAAATCTTTTCGACTTTTTCGGGCTTTGGTTGAATTATTCGGTACAGAACAGTATAATAGTATATTGTGGGTTTGTATCTTTAAATCCCGCGGAAATGCATTTTATAAAAATCAGAAAAAATTAATCAGAGTAGTGAAAGAGAATTTATGAGCAACTTAAATAACAACGAAAATCGAAATAACAACGACGAAAAGAAACCATCAGGCGGCGGATTTTTCTTTGTAATCTTCCTTTTGTTGATTGCCTTTTTTGCAATCACCTGGATTTTGCGTCTGGCGAATCCTTCCTCGTCTTCGGAAATAACATATAGCGAATTTCTGAAGATGGTGGATGACAAGAAGGTTGATTCCATCGTAATTGAGGATTACAAAATCGATATCTATCCGCTTGGAACCAAACAGGAAAATGCGAAAAACTGGCTGTTAAACGGCGGAGCACAGAAAACCTACTATACAGGTAAGGCAGAAGCGGATGAAACACTTACCAAGCGTATGCTGGATGCAGGCGTTGAGGTAAAGAGCGAAATTCCGAGTAACACTTCGCAGATTTGGTACATCATTTTTGTTTATGTACTGCCTACGGTTTTATTTATCGCCTTCGGTGTTTTCTTAATCCGGAGAATGTCAAAAGGCGGCGGAATCGGCGGTTTTATGGATGTCGGAAAGTCCAATGCCAAAGTATATGTGGAGAAATCCACCGGTGTTACGTTTGCAGATGTTAAGGGTGTGGATGAAGCCATCGACTCCTTAAAAGAGGTTGTGGATTTTCTCCATAAGCCGGATGAATATGTAAAAATCGGTGCCAGACTTCCCAAAGGCGTATTGCTTGTTGGACCTCCGGGTACCGGTAAAACATTGCTTGCAAAGGCCTGCGCGGGAGAAGCGCATGTTCCGTTCTTTTCACTGACCGGTTCCGATTTTGTGGAACTCTATGTCGGTGTCGGTGCTTCGCGTGTGCGTGACCTTTTTAAAGAAGCTGAAAAAATGGCTCCCTGCATCGTATTCATTGATGAGATTGATGCCATTGGCCGAAGCCGTGATTCCAAGTACGGCGGCGGAAACGAAGAACGTGAGCAGACGTTAAACCAGCTGCTTTCGGAGATGGACGGTTTCGATGGAAATAAAGGAATTATTATTCTGGCGGCTACCAACCGTCCGGAAATTCTGGATAAGGCGCTTCTTCGTCCCGGTCGTTTTGACCGTCGTGTGGTAGTGGAAAAGCCGGATTTAAAGGGCCGTGTTGCGATTCTGAAAGTTCACGCAAAAGACGTAAAACTGGATGAAAGTGTTAACTTTGAAGAAGTTGCACTTGCCACAAGCGGTGCTACCGGATCTGATCTTGCCAATATGGTAAATGAAGCGGCAATTACTGCGGTAAAAGAGGGCCGTCAGTTTGTAAGCCAGAAAGATATTTTAAATGCAGTAGAAATTGTTTTGGTAGGAAAAGAAAAGAAGGACCGCATCCTGACCGAACAGGAGAGAAGAATCGTGTCCTATCATGAGGTTGGGCATGCACTGATTTCCACTTTGCAGAAGAACTCCGAACCGGTTCAGAAGATTACGATTGTACCGCGTACCATGGGTGCACTCGGCTATGTTTTGCAGGTTCCCGAAGAAGAAAAATATTTAAATTCCAAAGAAGAACTGCATGATGAAATTGTAGGCCTTTTGGGCGGTCGTGCAGCCGAGGAATTAATTTTCGGCTCTATTTCCACAGGTGCATCCAATGACTTAGAGCGTGCCACCAATATCGCAAGGGCAATGATTGCTTATTACGGAATGAGCGAAAAATTCGGCAATGTACAGTTCCAGTCCATTGAAAGCAGATATTTGGATGGACGTACCGTTATGAACTGCGCCGATAAAACAGCTGCGGAAATCGATAAAGAAGTAATGTCCATGATTAAAGACTGCTATAAAGAAGCATACAAAATGCTTAAGAAAAACAGGGATATCATGGATAAGCTTGCGGCACATCTGATTCAGAAAGAGACCATTACCGGTCGTGAATTTATGGAAATTTACTGCCGTGAAAAAGGCATTCCGGTACCGCCTCCGAAGGACAATGCACTGCAGTTTGGCCGAAGCGCTTCGACGGATGAGGGTAAGAAATCCGATGTAGCATCTGCAGGATCAGTTAATCCTTCGAATGGAAATTCAACTACAAACGTAGGACAAAATGCCGGACAAATGGAAAGGGATAATTCATTGAAATCTTCTCCGGTATCTTTGCAGGGGAATAACGGCTCCCGTGATGATGAGAGTGAAGATGATTATTTTGAAAAAGATACCATGTATGGTTTGTCCAAGGCAGAGCTGGATGATTTAAACCGTGTCGTGGAGGAGGAAATCAGGCGGGAAGAAAGTGGTCAGGCTTCATCGAATGAACAGGATTCATCGAGCGGATCATTTTCGGGAAACGATTATTATTCTTCCAATAATCAGGCCGTGAATAATCCGCAGAATCGTGCGAACGATCCGTATTCCGCATCTGCATACAATAACGGTAATTCTTCGCAGGGTGAGACGGTAAACGGACAGGAAAGCGATTCCGGGAATTTGCAGGAAAAAATGCCGGAAAATGAATCCGGGAATGAGTCTGCACCGAAGTCGGAAAATGATGAATTTATGGATATTCTGAATAAGCGTGCGGAAGGCAAAAACGACGAGGTAGAATAAAGAATTATAAAGCAAACGGGGTAAGGGCGCGTGAGCGACTTTAACATCGAAGAGGAATTAAAAAAACTCCCCGGGAGTCCCGGGGTTTATATCATGCATGATGTGA
>CACZRH010000278.1 GCA_902783455.1 uncultured Lachnospiraceae bacterium
CGCCTGTTTCAATCGTGTCGGATAATCCTTCATCGGATTCATTTCGCCGGCATAACGGTCATCTACGGTCTTTTTGGCGAGAGATTTTAACATGTCATTTTCCAGTTTGGCAAAGGCAGCGTTGACCTTGAATTCTTCAAAATGCTTTTGTTCGTTTTCTGCGACACTGACCTTTAATTTTTCCATGTCATTGATTACACGGTTAATTAAAGGATCAAAATAATTTTTCCCGGCTTTTATGCATGCTCTCGCTTCATCAAGTCTGGCCTGAAGTTTTTTATATTGATCATTATACTTCTCTTCCAGAAATTCTTCTCTTCCGATTGGACCGGTAATCGGTTTCGTTTTAAATTCTTTTGTTCCCACCTGCCGACGGGTTTCTTTTACATAGTTTATATCCTGATTCTTTACATAATCCTCAATGCTGATTCCGCCCTTATTATAAGTTCTGTCTCCGGGCAAAGTTGCGGTGTAGGAATCATTATATCGAACTGCTCCGAAATCATCGAAATAAATCATACCGTTTTTCACACCGACTACTTCAAGTTCCCTGGTCTCGCCTTTTTCTTCCGCATATAAAATGTCGCCCGGTTTTAAATTTTCAGCGGTATTTCGACGGTTATCATAAAAGTCTTTTTCTTCTTTACGATTCTTTGCAACTTCCGTAGCCTTTTTAAGCTCCTCCGTTACTTCTTCATGCATATCTTCGTAAATACCGGCTCTGCGGCGGAATTCATCGTTTACTGCTTCGTTTAAATCCCCGGGTTTCTTAGTCATACCGAGATTGATTTCCGCTTTTTTGACAAATCCGGATTTACTTTTGGCTTTCACATAATCCGTTACGGCATTCAGTTCCTCTTTCGTAGCATTCTTGGAGGTTAAATTCGAAAGCTTTTTGTATTCCTTCTGTTTTTCCTCCAATTCCTTTATTTTTACAGATAACTCTTCATCAGTAAGAGATGAATAATCTGCTGTTTGTGTTTTGACATAAGGATTTACATCCTGAAGAATCGGTTCACCACGATAATTCACGTTATAACGGAGGTGCTTCCTGTCTTCCGTTGCTTCAAAACCAAAAGATTTCACAAAATCTTTGAAATCCTGCCTCTTCTCAAATTGCTCACCATCATCCACACGCAATAATTTAGAACAAAAATGCTTGATTTCAGCACGGATATATTTTTGATCGGTACCTCTTAAATCTTTTAAATCATTTTCCGTAACGGTAGCATAATCAAGGTTTTCGTCAGCCTTTATAAAATGCGTATAATCTCCCTTTCTGACAACACCCTCAACCATTTCATCTTCGTAGTCGACTATCCGTGCTTTATGGATTGTTGTACGGTCAAAATGCTCCTTCTGATTTGTATGTTTAAACATTTTTTTAATTTCTTTCGCACCCGCTTTAATTCTTTCGGGACGCATATCCTCTAAAAACTGTTCGGGAGAATACAGATTATCCGTTTCAAATCGGATTTTAATTTTTTCCAGATAAAAGCCGCGTGCAACGGATTCATAATACCTGCTGTCCAAAGTATAAGAGAGTTTATCGTACTCATAATTTTTAGTCACATTCATGTGATCTTCACGATACTGATCTTCCCGACGCACGATACGGGCCCATTTACCAAGTGCACGTTCATATGGATTTCCACCGACTTCTTTTAAATATTTTTTACCGCTTGATAAAGTCAGATGGGAATCAATCATATCGCCGATATCGGTACAGAAATCGATACGGGCTAAAGTTTTTGGATTGTATTCAAGCTCCCGCCCGTTGTTTTTAGCTTTATAATCCTCCTTATCTGCCTGCTTCTTTTCCCGATATATTTTTGCCTTTTCTTTTACATCATCGGCAAGTTTCAAATATTCATCCATCTGTTTCCGGCTTGGAACTTCGCCTAATTTATCTCCGTAATTCTTGAATTTTTCAAAGGCTGTACGGAAATTCCGAAACTCCTGATGGGAATGAAGAGTTTTCGGATCCACTTGTTTTAATTTGGTATAAATCATATGAAGCTGTTCGGATCTGGTTTTCCCGCCGAAATCATAATCATCCGGATAAATATCAAAATCCGAATCATATACTTCTGCTTCAGGGAATTCATTACTGGCTTCTTCTTTAAGCTGCTCCCGACTTTGTTCGGTTCTTTCGATTTCCTGTTGCGTATTGAAGACCCATTGGCTCAATAAATTATATTCCCGATTTGCCTCCATCATGGTATTCACACGACGCTTTGGCTTCGCATCCAGATCCGCTATTTTTTTCCCGTTCCTTAATTTATATCGGATATAGGTATCCGCTTTATTTTGGGCCTCTGTGATTTTTTCATTAATCTGCTCAAGCAGTTTCTTTTTCCCTGTATTGGCAAAATCGCTGGAAAGAGAATTGTATTCCTTAACCATTTTATTTAGTTCAATAACGGATCCCCACGCTTCCTTATACTGGTTGCTGCCGTTATAGACGTTTCTGTCAGCTGCTTCCACATCGGATAATAAATCAGAAAGCATAAGATCCGGACGATATTTTTCCTTATAGTCTTTCAGCTGTTTGTTAAGTCTCTGCTTAATTGCGCCAAGACGCTCTCCGTCCGCTTCTGCCGGTTCGTTTGTGAGATTATTGATTGCATTCAGATAATAATTTTCAAAATCATCAAATCCTTTCTTTCCGCGTTCTTTCTGCTTTGCGACAAGAATTCGATTGCATGCATTCATAAAAGCTTCCGTCACATCATCTTTATTAATGATGTTCGGTTTCAGTCTGGTAATTTTTTCCTCCAGAGTATGCAAACGCTCTAATACATTCGGATAATTGATATCATGTTCTTCGATATATCTGTCCAGATTAAAGGGTTCATGAATTACCTGTCCGTTAATATCCGTAATCAGATGATTTCCGAATAAAATATTTGTATCACGGTCTTCATCTGCAACAACAAGGAGATTCTGTAATGTCAGATCTCTGGAAATCCTTTCTAATTCATTTTTGGGCTTCGCTTTAAAAAATGCATATTTAGCTTCTTCCCTGTCCTGAATGGTCTGAACATGATCTCTTAAATATCTTATATATACGGTATTCTTATTCTGAAGTTCTTTATCTGCCTCCAGGTAATTGGAACATTCCAGAGTCCGGTTAATTTCGGCTCTCGGAGAATTTCCGACAAAATTATCCTTCGATCTTTTATACAAGTCGAGTCCGAACACCAAATCGAGGGTACTGTTGAAAGATAATTCTTTTGCCTCCCCTTCAAAGCCATTTTCCTTGAAATAATTTAATCCGTTGTTTAAAACTGCGCCGGAAGGATTCTTCAGATAATCGTCAATGGAGATGTTGTTTTTGACAAGCGTCATATGCGTTAAGAAAAGACCGTTTATCTGTGCAGTGGTTAAATAATCCCTTGTAAAAGTAAACGGAATTTCTTTTGTTCTTAAGCTGTCAAGATTTTGCTGGACATTAGTCGGATCATTCGAAAAATACTGTTTGGCAATTGCAAACAATTCTTCCATTTCCTTCCAGGATTCTTCATATTCCTGACCGGCTTTTATAATTTCATCCGGATTTTTCACTTTGGCATTCAGTGCATTTTTTAATGCATTCTGTTTTGTCATAAGTTTTGAAAATCCGTAAATTTTATTTGCGCTTTCACCGGTTTTGCTGTCGGAATAGGAATAAAGCTGCATTTCCTCCATTTTTTGGAGAATTAATTTCATTCCGGTCTTGGTCTTTTCGCTTAATTCTATTTTTTCATTCTTGAAATCTTCAAAATTCTTATTTTTTTCTTCGTTTACAATCTGAATATCGATTCCGCCGAAATCAACAGTCTTATATAGATTATTATATTTTCCGTTTTTAAACTGTTCCTTGTTTTGACTGATGAATTCTTCTTTTCTTTCACGGTCAATTAATTCAGCATTTTTTTCCTCTGCATCCATGGCCTTCTGATAGTCATTTTTTGGCTCTAAAATATGCGTAGCCGCAAAATCAAGGGCATGCAGATAATCCTGATGTTTCTTTTCATCTTTTAAAACATCAAGCGGAATATTTTTCTTTATATTATCAATCGTTTCCTTGAACGGATAAATCAGTTTCTCTTCATCACTCAGTTCGTCCACCGGCTTGTAAGAGTTTAAATGAGATAATACCTGGTCAAGCTTTTCTTTATTCAGAGTTTTTTCAACGGAAGCAACAATCGCAGTATGATCATCATCATTCAATAAAACAACGCTTCTGTCGTAATGGTTTTTCCATGCCTGATCCAAAACCTCTTTCGGAATCTTTCCTTCTTTTGCCAGTTTTTTAAGGAAATTTGCTTTGACATTATTTCTTTCGTATATATAATCATTTTTTTCATCTTCATTTAATTCATCCAGCAATTCTTTGTGACCCGCCAGATAAGTATCGATCGGGGAAACAAATCCGTAGGAAGTCCATGCTTTATTCGCTATTTCTTCCGCACGATTGTCACCCAGAGCGTCTTTAAGAACCGCTTTCCATTCATCCGCATTTAAATCAAACTTTGCAAATACGGAACGAAGCAGGGAATTATATTCATCATGTTTTGCCTTATTCTTCTTCCAAAGAAGCCAATTTTCGGTCTTTTTTACTTTATCCGGCTCTTCCGCAGCCGGAATGACGGAATTTTTTTTATTGGTAATTTCCTGATATTTGTTTAATAATTCGCCCATAATCGTTCTCCCTTTCAAAGAGGTCAAACCCTGTTATTTTCTTTAAACTATTATATTTTAACATGAAATGCGGAATAAAAAATATCCGTTTTTTCAAGTTAATCAAACTATAAACCACTATGTCCATCAGATGTCCAACAAAATATAAAAAAATGCATAAATAAAGCAGGATCGGTTTTCTCAAAAGAAAACCGACCCTGCAAATAAAACTTACATCTTCATTCCACCCGCCTGCGGCTGATGCTGTCTTGCCGCCTGTCTGGAGGCTTCGGCTGCATCTACTTCATTCTGCACCAGTTCAATACCGTCCGCAGCCATTGTAAATTTCTTAACTGCTTCTTTCTGTTTTGCATACGCTTTAACAATCGTACGATTATCAATCATTTCCATCAGCTTATTGCTCCAGAAATTCTGACGCGGTTCGTTTTCACCGGGTTCTAAATTGATTTCTTCTGCTATCTTCATGGCAATCGGCATCATGATCTTTCTGAATTCAATGTCATTTGCAATATGATCCACAAAATTATGCATAGCTCCGCCCGGAACCTGACCGTTTCGATTTGCTACGATTCCGTAAGAGATCAGTTCCGCAACATCAAAGTAAAATGCGTTGTTTAATCCGAGGCTTTCATCGGCAAGACCGAATTTCACTTCGTTTTCATCATCAGCTGCCTGCTGATTATTCTGATTGTTTGCATTATGCGCATTGTTTGCATTCGGATTGACTGCATTATGCGCACCGGCCTGCACATTTGCATTATTTGGATTGTTAACGTTGTTCCCGTTCTGAATGTTAGCGTTATTTGCATTATTCGCATTATTTGCGCCGCCCGGAACATTATTCTGATTCTGCTGACGCAGTGCTGCCTGCATCTGATTCAGCTGTGCAACATAATCAATCTCTTCCTCCTGATTATTTGCGGCAGCATTCGGATTCGGCTGATTTTCTCCGAGAATTTCATTCGGATTAAAGGAATATCTTGCAAAGCCCTGTCCGTTTTGGAACGTCTGACGGAATTCCTGTTTTCTTATTTCCAATGTTTCTGCGGCATCATCCATATAGAATGCCTGAGCATTCTGCACATTTTCCGCACGGTTATGAATAATTACTTCTTCATTGGCTACGGATCTTTCAAATTCCGCATTCCTTGTCTGAATTCTTCTGGCAATAACGGAGGAACGTGTAATTCCATCCGGAACTTCACTCTTTTTAATGATTTCTTTTTCGTATTCCTTCTGCCATTCTTCCGGAGTTAACGAATTTTCATACGGAATTCTGGGTTTTACTTCACCGAAATCATTTAATACGGTTTCTTCATGCATCTTCCAGTTCTTAAAGCTTCCCAAATCTTTTAAGTAACCGGTATGAAGACCGCCGACTAAATTCTTTCGAATCATCTTCGCATCAAGATAAGCATCCGGAGAATTCGCCGGAGCAAATTCCGGAACCTTAAGATATGCCGTATTACGCAAATCCTTCCTTAAGTCATCCAGCTGCTTATTGCGCGCCTTTAAATAGGACGGGGTTACTTTACCCAATGCATATCCGTTATTCAACTGAATGAGTCGCTTATCAATTGCATTTAATAATTTATTCTCTAACTTCTTTACCTTTGCATCAATATCAACCGTATCTTTGTCACGGTCCATCATATTGGTCTGGTCTTTTCTGGCCTTCTTTAAATCTTTCTGAATCTGTACGATTTCCTGATTAAAGGCTTCTTCCTCCCGCTTCATGGCGGCCTTCATTTCAACTGCCTTCTGACGGTAATTCTCCTTAAAGGTCCGGTATTCGGAAGCCTGGGTTGTATTGATATCCAGATTAAATCCGGAATCAACCGCAACCTTTTCAAGCTGCTTATATTCTCTTTTATCCATATCTTCCGGATGTGCCTTCAAATAGTCAAATAAGCTTTCCTGCAAAAGTGTTCCGATATAATTATCCTGCAAAGCAGCATTTTCGTTGGCCCGATACATTGCAATCAGATTATTATATCCACCGCGGACCGCTAAGGCATCTTCATAGTTTACGGCATCCGGTTTGTCGATTCCGTTTTCATAAACATCGATAATCGGAAGGTGTTCTTTCTTTAATTTACCACAGGAAATGAGCGCGGTTTTAATACCCTCTTTGAAGCGTTTGTTGGCTTCTTCTCCCATGGATTCTCCGTCATGAACAAACTTATAAATTGTTTCTTTGGCAGTGCCTTCCATCTGCGCTTTCGTCATAACCATTTCGTTCATAAGACAGAGCTGTCTGTTTAAGTCGTTTCGAAGATTACGATCCGGTTCAAGATATATAATGGATTCAATCGGTCGCAGTGCACCGTAATAAGGATCATTTACGCCAAAAATTTCAGTCGTCTCATTGATCATTTCCGGATTGCGGTTATACTCATTAAATGCATCGGAAACGGTATTTTGCGCATTACATTTTGCATCAAAGCCGTTATTGTCAATCATTTTCTGAACAGCTTTTTCGGTCTCAACAAGAGGATTATTCAAAAACTGTTCTACCGTGATTCCCGCTTTATTGCAGTAGTTACCGAGTAAATACAGGGAATTCATAATGGATTCCGTATTGACATCGGCCGTTAATTCCAAAGGAATATTTTCATTTCTGTTCGAATCCATATTCGGAGGTACGGCAGCAGGATTCGGGAACATGGCTTTTATCATATCCTGCAAAGCTTTTATCTGCTGATAACGAAGATCATATTCCTGATTTGCCAGGCGGATCTGCTCCATGTCACCGGAAACAACCGCATCATCCAGTCTTTGTCTGGCTTCCATCAGTTTTCCATATGTATAAATCTTGTTTCCGTCTTCCCCGGGGATATTTCCATCCTCTTTGAGCAACCCGAATTCACGCATATTATCAATAATCTGAATAATATTTGCGCATGTCTGATCAGACGGTTTTAATGGATTCGTTTCAAGATTTCTTAAGCTTCCATATTTCTCCGGATTAAAATACAAATTATTATTTCCTTTTGTCTTATCAAAACGATACGGTGAACGTTTTGTAAAAGAATC
>CACZRH010000279.1 GCA_902783455.1 uncultured Lachnospiraceae bacterium
CCATACTTCTCCCCCAGCTTTCTTAGTTCTTCCTTCACCATCTCTCTGGCATCATCATCCATCAGTTCCACGTAATCCCCGTACTGCAGCGCCCATTTCACAATCATAAACGGAGCGGACTTCACTTTTACGATATCATATTCTTTCTCACAAACTTCCCGGCACTTCTCATAATAATCGCCGAACCAGTCCTGCAGAATCGTATAGCAGTCCTTCGGAATCTTAATCCGGAATTCCTTTGGTTCATCATAGCCCATATTTATATGCTCTGACAGATACTTCTCCGGATTCCATGCTGCATTGCAAATCGGTGTCCCTTCAAATTCCGCAATTTTGATAAGAATCATTTTTCCCTTCGCATCCCTGCGAATTTGAAGATCCGACATTAAATCCACGCGGTAATGCCAGATTCTCTCATCCGTATATTCATCGGATGCCTGACGGAGTCCGATACAGAAAAAATTGTCGTGATATACAACGATATGATACGGACTTAGAATATGCAGATAATTATTTCTCGGAATCAGTTGATGTTCCTCGTTATACTGATTAAAACAAAATTGAATCTGTGCGCCGTTCCTGATAGCCTCCTGAATCACCCGGATATTCTCATATAGCCTGGTACGGTCCTTCAGTTTCCGACCGCTGAATCTCCCGTGGATTCCGGACGGATTAAATTTCATCAATCCTCTGTCATAAAACGGAGAGGTATAATAAGCGCTGGCAGTGTTCACTAGCTTCCCAACCAGCTTTGTTTTTTCCTGGGCGGAAATCAAATCGGAGAAACAAATCACCTGAATCAGTTCATCCCGCTCTTCATTCGTAAAATCATGAACAAACTGAATCTCCTTAAGCGCGGGAGCTTTTCCGGATTTCACACGAACCGGATGTTCCGGGTCCATCAAATCCTTTTTATTTTTTAAAATATTCTCACGATATCCTTTATATTTTATCCGGAACGCGTAATCATTTTCCCCGTTAAATGTATATGGATTGCTCTCCAGCATTAATTCCGCCAACTCTGTTTTGAGTGTATTATCCGCTTCCGGCTTTGAAGCGTTATGATATTTTTTTGCACGGTAAAAACGCAGAAGATTCTTTAACTGCGTGAAGGATAATGTGTGATTCTCATCCGTCATGCGTTTGATCAGATACTCCATTTGCAATATGGACCTTGCATCACTGTACTTACCGAGGTCCTCAGGCTCTTTTTCCTGATCCGGCAATCCGCTTTCGTCCAAAAAATCCTTATCAAATTCTTCTTCTCCGGTTTCTAAAATCTTCGCAATCGCTTCCATGCCTTCTTCCTGCATGGCATCAAGCGAAGCATACGAAAGAAATCCCCGGATTCTTTTACATTCCTGACAAATTTCGCCCCTGATCCCTTTATATGCAAAGGTCGTAAATTTTACCTTTTTCCCCTCATCGTAGTTTCGAAGTGCAGAAAATAATCCGACTCTCCCGGCCTGAAACAAATCCTCCCAATCTTCCGGTGACAATGGTTTTTCCGAATTCATGGCAGCCGTATATTTATTGATCATTTTATAGATATAATCGTTATAATTTTCGACCAGCCGATTCCATGCATCATTATTCCCGGCCTTTGCAGCGGAAAGCAATTCTCTTACCTTTTCCTCCGGAAGATAATCTTTCTTGTCTGCTTTCTTTTTGTCCCCCATATTGCCTCCGATGTTTTGTCTCTTGTCACTTTTTATCTGTAATAATATTTATTATAGCGGATTTTGGAATAATAAAAAAGCGACAGCATGAGGGAGCAGCTTCCTGCTGCCCCCTCATGGTCGATGATCGATATATTTTGAAGAAAGGAGAATTATCAAAAAGCACCTTCCCGCCGGCAGGTAGGAAGGTGCACCTTATCTTTTGTTGCAGCTGACTACCATTTGACAGGCTCTGAAGCTTTGCGCCACCGCGTTTCCACGGGTTTGCCGATACTATTTTTTCTTAATTATATTATAAGCATCCGGCTTAAATTTTGCCATACTGATTCATGACAAAGCATTCATATCTCGCGCCGAATAACGTTTCTTACTTTCAAGCGGGATTTCATTTTCACTTCTTTTAAAAGA
>CACZRH010000280.1 GCA_902783455.1 uncultured Lachnospiraceae bacterium
AATCGGAATCGTAACGGAAATGCTTTCGATTTTTTCACCCAGTGCTTTGGCTGCTTCAAACTGTTCCTTCTCCACTTTTGCCTGATTCGCTTTCTGAAGCTTTAAATCATTTACGTTTGCACCGGTTGCTTCCACACCGAGCTTTTTCGGAATAATGTAATTCCTTGCATATCCGTCATTTACATTCACTGTATCGCCTTTTTTCCCAAGACTTTTTACATCCTGCAGTAAAATTACTTTCATTTCTCAAAAACCTCCGAACTATATTATTCAAACCGGATTCTCCGGTTTTGACAGACCGGTCAGATTTCTCCGCTGTCCACCATTTCATCAAGAGTCTGCTGAAGCTTCTTAACCACATCCTCAACCTTGGCATCTTTAAACTGCGCACCGGCAATCGACATATGACCGCCGCCGCCCATTTTTTCCATAATGACCTGTACATTGACCTCGTCGATGGACCTTGCGGAAATATAAATCGTTCCGTTGAAATCCGTAAAGACAAAGCTTGCACGAACACCGTTGATATCAAGCAGTTCGTTCGCCGCCTGCGCCGCCACAACGGTCGGGGACTTGCAGTGTGCGGAATCGCAGACCGCAATTGCAAAATCGCCGCGGTAAATTACGGTATCCTTTACGGTTTCCGCCTTCGCCATGTATTCGGACGAATCCTCTCTAAAGAGCTTGCGGACTCTGGTGACATCCGCACCGGATCTACGGAGGAATGCTGCAGCTTCAAAGGTACGAACACCGGTCTTTGCCACGAAATTATTGGTATCCATTACAATACCGGCATACAGCGTATCCGCTTCACAGGTCTTTAGCTTAATGCCGTTTTCGATATACTGCAAAACTTCCGCAACCATTTCGCATGCAGAGGATGCATACGGCTCGACATAGGATAAGGTTGCATTTTCGATAATCTCTTCACCCTGTCTGTGATGATCCAATACCACGATTGCCTTGCAGCACTTAATCAGCTCCGGACATTCCGTAATGGAAGGCTTGTTGATATCCACAACAACCAAAACGGCATTATTTCCGACATGCTCCAGCGCCTGCTCGGAATTCATGATAAAGCTTGAATCATAATCCGAATTTTCCTTAAACAGATCCACGAACGGCTTCAACGACTGCGTTACGGTATTTAATACAATCGTTGCCTTCTTGCCCATGGAATTGGCAATACAGTAAATACCGACCGCGGCACCGAAGCTGTCCACATCGCCCATGCGATGTCCCATAATGAAGACCTGATCCTTTGTAGTAAGAATCTCCTGCAATGCCTGTGCTTTTACGCGGGCTTTTACACGGGTATTCTTCTCCATCTGCTGGCTCTTGCCGCCGAAGTACTGAATCTGGCCGGGCATTTTGACAACCGCCTGATCACCACCTCTGCCGAGGGCAAGATCAACAGCTGCACGGGAGAATTCCACATTCTGCGCATAGGTAAGACCACCTAAACCGATACCGATACTTAATGTAATCGCTCTTTCATTTCCTATATTGACGGTTTTGACTTCCTCCAAAAGGTCAAAGCGCTGTTCCTTTAACTGAAGGACTGCTTTCTTCCTTAAGATTACCATGAACTTGTCTTTTTCGATTTTCTTAACGATACCGTCTATAGAGGCAATATATTTATTGATTTTTCTTTCGATCAGCGCAAGCAAAAGGGAGGAACGAACCTCTTCCACACCGTCCAGCGCCTCTTCGTAGTTGTCCAGATAAATCAGTCCGACCGCAAGGCTTTGGTCATCGTTTTCCTGCAATGCGATTTTTAATGCCGTTTCATCGAATAAGTAAAGACCGAGAAGATAACTTCCGGAATCCTTTGCCTCTAAGAAACTGCTCTGCTCCACCATTTCAGAAATGTTAATCCGTTTGATTAAAACCTTGAAATACCGGTCTTCAAAGGAAATTGAAAATTCTTCTTCCAAATTCTCGCTTTCTGATGTCGGAAACTTGTCCTTGGTTATTTCGGCAAACAGATTCGTAATCGATTTATTTGCCCCCGAGGTTACACCGGTTAAAGATTCGAATGCCGTGTTGGTCCAGATGATTTTCCCGGCATCATCCATCAAAGCGTGGGGAAGCTTTAACTCTTTTAAGATCTGTTTCTGAACCTGTCCGTATTTCGTGGCAAAGCTGACCATCTCCTCAATCAGGAAGGATCTTAAGTATAGCCAGAATGCCAGCAGGGCCAGCATATAAAAAATCCAGAATACGGTAACCACAATTCCCGCTTTTACGTTGATAAAATATACGGGAATATTGGCCAGCGCCAAAAGACCGCCCAAAACCACAAGTAAAATAAGAAAACCTCTGATTTTTCCTTTGATCTTTATTTTTTTTGTCATTCGAAATCCCCCCGGGCCAGCGGTTTACAAAAAAGCAAATCAGACCGCGAGCCTTCATCCAGGCAACAGTTATCACATATACCATAATAACTTCATTATTATAACATAAAAAAAAGGCTGTCGCAATCGAATCGCGACAGCCCGAATCTTACATCTGTAATACTGATTAATCCATTACGTAAGGCATCAATGCAACGTGACGTGCACGCTTGATTGCAACGGTAAGTGCTCTCTGATGCTTTGCGCAGTTTCCGGTAATTCTTCTGGGAAGAATTTTACCTCTTTCGGATACGTATCTCTTTAACTTAGCAGTATCCTTATAATCAATTACATTATCTTTTCCACAGAATGCGCACACTTTTTTTCTTCTGTGCATTCCACCCTTTCTTCTTACGGGAGAATCGGGTTTATCTGATTTAACAAAAGCCATAATATGCCTCCTTCATTCAATCCTTTGGTTAAAAAGGCAGAGTAGACTCGGTTCCGTTCTCAAAGCTCATGAAATCTTCATCAGAGCCAATCTTATCTCCGCCGCCGGCGCTACCGGATCCTCCCATAGGAGCTCCGCCCTGGGATGCGTTTTTGCTTTCCGCAAATTCCTGATCCTCTGCTACAACATCCGTTGTATAGACTTTCTGGCCATCCTTATTTGTGTAACTGCCGGTCTGAATACGTCCGCTAACACAAATCTTCATTCCCTTGCGAAGATATTTCTCAGCAAATTCTCCGGACTTTCCGAATGCAACGATGCTGATGAAATCAGCGTTCTGCTCATTTGCATCCTTTTTGGAAGAACGACGGTCTACTGCAAGTGTATATCTGGCAACTGCCAGTGTATTATCACTCTGTGAATATCTTACATCGGGATCACGGGTCAGGCGACCCATTAAAATAACCTTATTCATTTTGTACCTGCTTTCTATTCTTCGTCCTGTCGAACAACTAAGTATCTGATCACGCCGTCCATGATACGAACTCTGTTCTCGATTTCGATCGGTGCAGTCGTTTCAGCCTCGAATTGGATGAAGTAGTAGTACGCTTCTTTCATTTTCTGAACTTCGTAAGCAAGTTTTTTCTTGCCCCAGTCGTCCACATTTGTGATTGTACCACCGAATCTTTCGATGAGAGCTTTGCACTTATCTACAACAGCTGCTCTTCCATCGTCTTCGAGCTTAGCATTGACAACAACG
>CACZRH010000281.1 GCA_902783455.1 uncultured Lachnospiraceae bacterium
AGTGTGTCATTTTTTCTGCACCCCGCCCCAGACTGCGTATCCCTGACGCCTCGCCGAATCATATACCGGCCTCATATTTTTCTTCAGGATCTTTTTAAATTCCGTTTCCGTATTTCCTCTGCGATACAGCTCCTGACATGCCCAGATGGAATGAAGATTATCCCTGTAGCAATTATCATAAAGCTTATGAATGCGCTCATACTGATGAATGTCCTCGTACAACAGGAACTGATTTTCTGCAAATCTTCCGAAAAAATCCCAGTCAGGCAAAAGGTTATTTTTCGACGAATTAAGATTCGGATCCATCGGCATTAAATTCCACAATTCATCATTCATTACAAACGAAAACGGGATAAAATGATCAACATCAAAACAGTCGGCCTCTATAGGTTTATCCGTGAAAACATCCTTAATTCCATGAATCGTAAAAATCGCCTTCCAAAGGATTCGCACATTTTCCAGCTTGCGGGTCTTATCGTCCAAGGCTTTCATTTTATATACCAGCCCCGGCACTTCCGGATTATTCATCTGAAGCCATTTCAACTTTTCAAACTGAATCCAGCCAAGTATGTTAACCGTATTATCCTGTATCATCAAAGTCCAATCCGGATCAAACGTAACCGTCCTGCTTAAGCCGGAACCGAGATCATATGTATACGGCAATTTTTCTATATGTTCGTTAAAATACCCGGTATACGCCACCATTCTTGTGACAGAATCCCACGGCACAGTTTTTTCATCCTTATCAAAAAATCCGGCCAACGCTCTGTACGGAACCATTTTCGTCAGCTGCATTTTTACGTCACGCAATTCTGCATCATGTTCGCGAATTTTATTGCGTATTTCCACCTTGCTTGAATTACTTTTCAAATCGGTAAGCTCATTTAATTTGTTTACCGCTCTTTCCAGCCCGTCCCGGGATTCACCGTTTACCAAACCGCTTAAATGAACATGAAATTCCACGACGGAATACCATGCATTCACAATCATTTCCGTGATGATTTCGTCGAAAGACGCGGACTTTCTTCCCTCCGAAATCAGTTCAACGATTGCCTCAAGCCAGTAAAATTTATAGCAATAAGACGGGTCCTTCAGCATTCTTGAAAATCCGTCTATGTCTAATCGGTTATAGTATTCACTTTCTATAATAAGTTTATTGTCCATATGTAAAATAGCTACCCTCAACCATTTTTATTATATCATTTATTCCGCTTTTCAAGGATGGAATTTTATATCGGAAAATGGCAATCCCGTGTTATACTTTTGGAAAGGAACTGTCGTACCGGATAATACTATTTTTTCGGCACTAGCGTTAATCTTTACAGTTTAAAAAAGTTGAAAAAGACTTGAAAACTATTAGCAGTTTTTCAATCACTGGCATTTGGAGAAAAAAATGGAATACGGATACTCAATCCTTATGGGAATTTTTGCAATCGTTTTGCTTTTATACGGGCTCATCACCTTTCTTACCGGTGATATTCTTTTAGTGGCGAAGCACTGGGCCGCAAAAATATCCGACAAAAAACATTACGCAAGACAATTCGGCAAGGTGATTATGATTATCTCCACCGCGCCGCTTTTGAGCGCCTTATTGGCTTTACTTGGTTCCTTTATGATCATCCCGTCCGTTATTGTTTTAATAGGCGGTATTATCGGCGGAATTGTAATCGGAATTCACATCATGCCGAAAGAAGAATGACACATAGTGACGGGGATATTGTGTCATTTTTGCCGCCCCATAGATTGCCCCCTGAAATGACATTAGGTGACGGGGACGTTGTGTCATTTCATTCTTTCACCGGCTCATACAAAACCCCGTTTTCTTCGTGATAATACACATCATCATTCCAAAGATCCGCAAACGGATATTTATAACGGATTATTTCTCTGTCGCCGGTCTGAATATACGTAATTTTTTTCGTGAACTCCGCAAACATATCGCAATCCCAGTCCCAGTTCCAATCGGCTTTTCTGTCGTAGGATCCCACCTGACAAAAATCGGTGATATACGGATAACCGCTTCCGGAATAAAAAGCATTCACAATGCCCCTTGACGTCTCCGTAAGACCGGTGAATTTAATCGCCCTAAACAGGCTTATGGCTGTCTTCATGATATTGACATCCACACGGCCTTCGACAATTCCGTTATCATATTCTTTCAGAATTCGGATATCACCTTTCGAATCCCGGAAAAATCCCTGCATCAGCTCAACATCCGCTTTAATTCCCCTGAAAAATCCCTGCACCGCGGAATTTTGCTCATCTAATTCACAGACTTTTTTCGCTGCGAAGACCGATGCCTCCGCAAGTCTGTAACCTTCCGGAATCCGCTGACCGGAAGTGTCCGGGAAGTCGCCCGGCAGGGATTTTATAAGTTTTTCGCATTCCTGCGGTTGCAAAAATTCCCTGCAGATTTCCTCCATCTTCTCCGGATTCATTAATACGGTGCGAATCATCATCTCCTTATTGCTCTGAATGATATCTTCACCGATCAGACGGAGAATCGCATAGTGCACCGCACCGTCCTCCAGCTCGGGAAAATACGAATCCGCCTCTTTAAAAGAAAAATCATTATTCTTCTTCCATGCCTTTGAAAAATATTCGCAGTCACACCGATTTGCCACGGGAGGCATGAGCAACCGGAACTTCTCCGAATCATCTGTTGCAGAAAGGACAACGATTTCGTATGGCTTCATTTGGTTCGGCCCCGCACCGATAAACGGAATCGCACAGATACACTGATGCACATACACAGTGACATCCTCTCGGCTTCGATTTTTGTAAGCCGGATTTTTCTGAACGCTGTCATATACAGTGATTCTTTTTAGATTTCTTCCAATCACGCCCTGACCAATCCGCTTTACATTCTTCGGAAAAGAAACATATTCAGCCGGCTGATTTGCAAACGCACCATCGCCGATTTCGCGAAGAGTTTCCGGCAAAACGGTTGGTAAGGATGCTTCGTATTTTTCGTTTAAGCGAGCTTCGATGATTTTTGCCGGAGTGTTCGCCGCGGTAATCCTTGGAATTGCCCCCTCCGTACAAAAATTCGCGCCCAGAACTTCCAGCTTCACCGGAAGGTGGATATGGGAAATCTGTTTGCAGCCGTATATTATGCCGTATCTGCCGCCTGTTACCAGCTCCGTCTGTTCGTCGCAGAATACAACCTCTTTCAGACACTCACACTGATATATGGATTTTTCCGCAAAATCCTCTATCTCACCCTGAAATTCGATTCGCGTAACATATCGGTTATGAAGCGCTTTCATATTAATTTTCTTTGCAGCAGAAGGAACGGTGATTGTAAAATCTCCGTCTCCGGATTGATATGCATACGGCATTCCGATTATCTCACATAAATCCTTTGTATAAAGGATACCGTCCATCAGCACAAGCGACTCGTTTCCGTCCTCTAAAGTAATCCGCCTTAAGTTCGTTAACCCACCGGACAGCACCCCTTCTTCAACCACCCGAACCGTTGGCGGAAGAATCAGTTCCTCCATTGACTTACAGCATTTAAATGCCTCTGCGCTGATGACCTCCACACCATCCGGCACGCGAAACAGTTTCTCATCCTTCGTATGGTGTACAAGTGTCTTTCCGATCACTAAAGTCTCAGACCTTGCAAACGGTGTTTCGATTGCAAAATTTTCCATTGCGGATTTGACATTTTTTCCACCGGTAAGCGTCCTGAAATTCGGGCAAAATCCGAATGCACAGTATCCGATTTCCTTCACGCTGTCCGGCAGATTCACTTCCTCAATGTCGGTTCGTGCAAAAGCACCGTTGCAAATTCGAACCGTTCCCTTCGGAACGGAATATTGTGTTGCGCCGATTCGATAAAATTTAATCAGACATTTTTTATCTTTACTAAAAAGTGCATAGCCATCCGTGTAGTAGTATGGATTTTCCTTCGGAACGGTAAGACTTTCCAGATGAAAAAAATTGTCGAAAATCAGGTTTTCGCGGTATATTTCATTATCCTCGATGCCGTTCAGTTTCACTGCTGATTTGGGTAAAGTAAGCGAAGCAACCGTATTTTCTTCCACTGCATGGTGCGTTCCCTCATAAAATCCGGGGATTACTGTCACCGGGCAACCCTGAATCTGTTCTGGAATGACCACATCGCCTCCGGTTTTTATGGCCAGTATCTGAATCGTTCCGTCTTCCAGAACATCATATTCAAAAAGCTCATCATAATCGATATAAAAATCCTTATCAACCTCATCCCGCAGCTGAACATTCAGACTTTTATGCTTGATATATCTGCTTCTGATTTTGTATTCCCTGAAGAATTGTTCGGCATAAGATCCCTTGTCAACAATGACAACCAGTTTCTCATCTAAAGCAACTTCTTCCGGTTCGTCTTCGCTCGAAAAAAGAAACGGTCCGATTTTTTTTACCGTATCCGGCACATCCAGAAATACAAGTCCGCCACATAAATGAAATACGCTGTTCTGTATCTCCACGGTTCCTTTGGGTATTTCTATTTTTCGTATATAGCCGCACAGGGAGAATGCTCTTTCCCCGATTACTCTGACGGTTTTCGGTAAAATAACCTCCTCAACTTTCGGATTCGGTCTGGAAATAAACCAGAACAAATTCTTCCCGAGTCTTGTAACTTCCCTTCCGCCAAGTTTCTCCGGTATTACGATTTTCTTTTTGTCCTTCCCAGCATATTTAATGATTTGCACACCGTCTTTTTCATTCCGATAAATCCAGTCGCCCTCGGCAAATGCGGAATCCTCCGGGGCGAGAACGGGATATTTTTTCTTTGCGAGTTTTTTCCACTGAAGCAGGAACTCTTTATTTTTATTATCGGTTTCGTTGTTCGATTTTCCTTCGTTAATTTCGGCTTTCGTTTTCTCTGCATCGAATGGTTTTATAACCGTCTTCATGCAATCGAAGGGAAGCCACAAATCAAAGGAGGGCTTGTATTCAACCTTCTGTACGAATGCAACTCTTTCCCAATTTTCCCAGCCAAACGGCACAATAACGTAATCTCCCGCTTTTGTATCTTCAAGCGGAATATATTCATAGGGCCTATCCTCATATCCTCCCACCATTACCGTACATACCCGGTGAATCTGCGGTATATCATTGTTTTTGGATTTATCAGCCATTTTTTCCCCTCCGTAAACTGCTTCCCCATAACATTTATTTTACCACAAATGACACCTGGGGCACACGAGGTCCTGCGGACCTCGACGGTTTTGAGCCAACAAAAAATGACACATGGGGACGGGGACATTGTGTCATTTTTATTACGCATTTACACCCTGTATATTCGTCAACCGGAAAGCAGTTCACAACCTGTTTATACCTACGATTTCACAATCATCAAAGAAAAATAACCTGTTTCATCCGGCATGGAATCCGTGCCGGAATATATTTTTTCACCTTCCATTCCGCAATTCTCAATCAAAAATGCAGTCTTTCCGGACGCAGCAACTCGTTGCTTTATTTGCTTTAATTTTTTCCCCGCTTTCAAAATAACCAGGGTTCCATCGACCTCCCGATATTCACCTGCAGAAATCGTAACAGTTTCTCTTCCTGTTGCCAATGGACATAAAATCTCAGCCGAAGCAGCACAAAAAGAAGGGATACCACTGACGATATTCACGCTAAATCCTTTTCTCATGATTTCTTCGAAAATATACGAAAATGAGGAATAAAATCCGGGATCTCCCAACGTCAGAAATGCCACGTTTTTTCCCTCTTCCAATACGGATATGATTTGACCGGCAGCAATACTGTGCGCTTCCTCCAATTCTTCAGACTGCATCGGAAAATCTAACAGCAGCAATTGTTTCGATGTAATCTCCGGAACCGCCTGTGCCGCGATATGATAAGCAATTCCAGGATTACCGGACACCCCAAGACCGGATGGCTCAATTGCAGCAGGACTTTCTTCATCTACTATTGAGGCACCTAACGGATCCCTTGCAAAATCACCCGGTTTATCCATATGCGCAGGACAAGCGATGCAGTCCGCCGCCTGAATTATTTTTACTGCTTTAATTGTAAGAAGCTCCGGGTCTCCCGGCCCGATTCTGACACAACAAAGTGTTCCGTTCATATGATTTCTACCTCTGATTTTTTTGCCAAAATGACACTAGGTGACGGGGATATAGTGTCATTTCTGCTAGTTTGCAAGCCGCGCCACAAAAATGACACATGGTGACGGGGATATAGTGTCATTTTTTGC
>CACZRH010000282.1 GCA_902783455.1 uncultured Lachnospiraceae bacterium
TATGCACAGGCCCGCGTAATGAATTTTCCTGCTACGCAGGACGCGGGCCGCGCACGAGCAGGGTGCGATAAATCTTCCCTACTCGATCGCTATTACTTTTCTGTATCATTATGGTATAATCAAAATGGTGTGTTATATTTTGTATTATGAAAAGGAGAATTCATCAATGAAAAAATGGACAAAATTCTTTTTACTGGGATTGATTGTAATGCTTTTTGCGCTTTGTGTAACGGCATGTGAAAAAAAAGAAAAGGATGCGGCAAAGGGAGAATATTTCTTCGTATATGAAAAGGGTCCGCTTTTTTCGCAGAACAACCCGGATGATAAATTCATTCTGGACGGTTACGGAAAAGGCGAATATATCCGGAAAGGTCTGACGCGTCCGATTAAGTATGATTATGCATACGATGGAACCATTCATATTACCGATAAAAAGACCGGAATTAAATATACCGGAACCTGCAAAAACGGAGATCTGCTTCTTTATGACGGAAATCCGGAAAGCGCAACGGTTACGGAGTTTTTATACAGTAAGAGGTAAATTTAGGGGAAAACGAAATTGCAATGAAAATAAATCAGAAAATGAAAAGGATTTTTTGCATAATACTGTCACTTCTTTTCATTCTGTCCTGTTTTTCCGGATGTTTGCTTTTGGATGATGACTTTTGGGAAGAGGAAGATGTCGGCTCCGGGTTTTACAGCGATGAACCTTTGGAGTGGACTCCTTCCAATACCGTTTTGTCAGTAGATAAGAATACCGGCGTTATGACCATAGAAAGACCGGTGCGGGATGAAGAGGTTCCGATGGGTGAGGATGGAACCTGGACGATTTTTGTATATCTTTGCGGATCTGATCTGGAATCCGAAGGCGGAATGGCAACGGATGACTTGATTGAAATGATGTCTGCTGAGATTGGAGATAATGTGCGTTTTGTGGTTCAGACCGGCGGTGCATATGACTGGTATAATGAAGACGTAGACAGAAATAAGCTTCAGCGTTTTGTGATTCAGAATCAGACAATGGAGGAAGTGTATTCCGCAAATGCCGATAATATGGGTGATACGGCGGTTCTTACGGATTTCTTAAGATGGGGCGTAAAAGAATATCCCGCGAGGCATATGGGAGTTGTTTTCTGGAATCATGGCGGCGGAAGTATTGAAGGTGTCTGCTATGATGAAAATAATGATGAAGACGCCCTGATTTTGACGGAAATTGATGCGGCCTTTTACAGTGTTGCTTCGGAAATGACGGACCGGTTTGAATTTGTCGGTTTTGATGCATGTCTGATGGGAACCGTGGAAACGGCAAATGTTTTAGCATCTTATGCCAGATATATGTATGGCTCACAGGAAACGGAGCCGGGATCCGGCTGGGATTATACGGCAATCGGAAATTTTCTGAATGACAATCCGGATGCGGACGGGGCACAGCTTGGAAAAGTGGTTTGCGATTCTTATCTGGAAGCCACTAAGTCGGATGAGGATTCCGATATTGCGACGATGTCCGTAATCAATTTAGCGGCACTGGATGATTTTTTAATTGCATTCAACACATTTGCCAAATCCATGTATGATGCAGGAGGGGATGCAGGCACACTTGCCTCCATGATACGCGAAATCGGGCATGCGGAGAACTTCGGCGGTAATAATAAGTCTGAGGATTATACGAATATGGTGGATCTCGGAGGACTGATTGAAGCCGGTATAACAGATAGTGAATCAGGCGCGGAGGAAGCACTTGGGGCATTAAAAAATGTTATTTCATATCAGGTTTCCGGATCGAGTCACGCTTCCTCATCCGGGCTTTCCGTTTACTATCCGCTTCAGGTAGGGGGATCAACGGAGCTATCCGTATTTGAAATGGTTTGTATTAGTCCGTATTATTTAGCTTTTATCGACAGACAGAATCTGGGAAGTGCATATGCCGGCGGTTATTGCACGGACGGTTCCTGTTATTCCGGAGATGACGAATATTACGATGACGAATATTATGATGATGATTATTACGACGACGAATACTCTTACTGGTACGATGACGAAGGCTGGTATGATGATTCCTACTGGTTTGATGAGGATGACTGCTGGAATTCTTACTACGAGTATGAATATGATGATGCCTGCGGTTGTTATCGCAGAAAAACCAAAGATAAGTCGCATTGGGAATACTCCGATTCCATTGAGCAGACCGGTGAAAGCAGGCTGATTACCTTCTTAGAAGAGGCGCATTTGAATGAGGAAGGGAAATTCACATTCACGCTGGATGAAAGAGGACTTGAAAATGCGGCTGCCGTGTACGGATATGTTTACGAACTTACGGAGGACGGAAACTATTTCATAGAAATAGGCGAGACACTGGCTGTAGACGGTGATTACGAAAACGGTATTTTTGAAGATTGTTTTGACGGATACTGGATTTCACTCCCGGACGGACAGAACCTTGCAACCTATATCGTGGAATATGATGAAGATTTCGTCATCTATACAACCCCGATTCTTTTAAACGGCAAAGAAACCCATCTGCGTTTAAAACAGAATTCGGAAGGCGTAATTACCGTGGAAGGTGCCTGGGACGGAATCGATGAACACGGTGCGGCATCCAGAATAATCACGAAGCTTTCAAAGGGAGATACCATCGTTCCTATGTATTACAGCATGGATTCTGAAAACTTCGAGGATGGCGAATGGCAGGGATCGGAATATGTTGTGGATGAGGATTTTGAAATACTCTACGGCATGCTGGAAGATGCGGATTATTGTTATGCTTTTTGTATAGATGACATCTATTATGATTATTATATGACGGATTTTGAGCTGTTTCATGTGGACGAAAACGGAGATGTCTGGTTTTATGAGGAGTAGATGATGATGGCGAAAAAGCAAAATTCAAAAAGAAAACAGATTTCAAAAATCATAAAGAAAAATAATGCCTGGATTGGAATCATTTTCTTTCTGTTTATTTCGGTAATAGCATTTGCACTTTGGGCAGGACTGGTCGGAGCATTTGTGGTTTATGTTTCGGAATCCAAAGTAGTGGGAGAGTACAAGGTAATTTCCTATATGGCGGACCTTTATGAACAATCCGGCTCGGAAAACTCTTTCGCAGGACTTCCTGAGCAGGATACGAGGGAATATATCATAACGGATAAAAAAGGAAATATCCTGCATCAAAACGGGGAGGATACCAGGGGCGAGGTAAGCGCGACATTGGACTTTCCAGGGCAGTCGAGCCTGATAAAAGCGACCTCTGACAAAACCATCCACTTTTTATATGCGGATGAAGAAGGGGAACTTCAAATCAATTTTAAGCTTTTTTCACAGTGGTTTTTAAGCGACGAACGGGAAGGATTTATTACAAAGGAAAACGGATCCTCGAATATCTATTTCCCAATCTGGCTGGAAAAAAATGTCAGAAATAACACGGAGATTTTTTACGGGAAAGCATTTATCGAAGTACGGTTAAATGATGCATTTTTCCTGATGCTTTTTGCACTGGTTTTATTTGTCCTGATTTTAATTGTACTGGCGTTGATTCTCGTAAATATTATTACAACCGCTGCTTCCCAGAGAAAAATGGTAAATGTCTTTTTCCTGGATGTAGTCACGAAAGGGCATAACTGGATGTGGTTTATTATCCGCGGCGAGCAGGTGCTTCTGCGTCGGAAATACGCAAGAAACCGTTATGCCGTTTTGGATCTGGTTTTTGTAAAATACCGAAATTTCTGTGTCTGCCATTCCGTGGAAGAGGGTGAAAAAATGCTTTGCAAGGTGAATGAGAAAGTATCTTCCGTACTTGCAAAGGATGAAATCATTTCCCATTATGCATCTGCAAACTTTGCGGTAATGCTGCGGTATACGGATGAAGCTGCTTTAAGGGAAAGAATCGGAAAAATCATAAAAGAACTGGAAGGACTGGATAACACGCACCGGTTCGCATTCCATGTCGGAGTGGTTCCGCTTGGTTCTGCAATTGAGACCGGAAGACGAAGCAGAAGACAGCTTGTGGATCTGGAAAAAGAATATAACAATGCCTGCGCGGCAAGGGCAACACTTTCCGACAGCGATGAATCGGGCATTGCATTCTTTGACACGATTCTGGTGGATGAGCAGAAATGGATTGATACCGTTCAGGAATGTCAGCAGACGGCACTTAAGAACGGAGAGTTTGTGGTTTATTATCAGCCCAAGTACGATCCGAGAACAGATGAGTTAAAGGGTGCGGAGGCGTTGATTCGCTGGGATTCGCCGGAACACGGATTCTGTTCTCCGGCTAAGATTATTCCGATTTTTGAAAAGAATGGCTTTATTGTGGAAATTGATAAATATATGATTACCCATGTTGCTATGGATCAGAAAAGATGGCTTGATCAGGGCTTAGAGTGCGTACCTGTTTCGGTCAATGTTTCCCGCGCACATTTTATCGACAAAGATCTTGCTGAACAGATCCGTGGCTGGGTAGATGAAATCGGTACACCTCATGAGCTTTTGGAAATCGAACTTACTGAGAGTGCTTTCTTTGATGACAAGAAAGCGATGGTTACAACCATTACAAAGCTTCGCGACTACGGTTTCCATGTTTCGATGGATGATTTCGGATCAGGCTATTCGTCTTTGAATTCTTTAAAGGATATGCCGCTTGACGTATTGAAACTGGATGCCGGATTCTTCAGCGGAGATCTGGATGATGAACGTGGTGAAATTGTTGTTTCCGAGGCAATTAAGCTGGCAAAGAATCTGAATATGGAAACCGTCGCGGAAGGCGTGGAAGCAAAGGAACAGGTGGAATTTCTTGCACGTCAGGGCTGCGATATGATTCAGGGCTTCTATTATGCGAAGCCGATGCCGAAGGATGAATATGCAAAGCGGATGAAATCGTCCGGTATTGAACAGACAACTCCATCCGCTGAAAAATCCGATTTCGACTTGGGATCGAAGGAAGGATCCGAAGCGAATACAGAAGCTAATTAATGTTATATTGAATTTTCTTTTCTTCCGTCAGGCTGGCATTGGGGAATTCCTCTTTTGCCAGGCTGATGAGTTCTTTGTAATTCTTATACGGAAGCCGGTTTATACTTTTACTGTTTATGGTCAGGAAGGTATTATTCGATGTAAGGAAGCAAACTGCCCCCGAAACATTTGCCAAAAGGCCGTAATCCTGTGCGCTTATCAGACATGTGCTAAAGCCGTCTCCGATTGCAATCAGTCCGTCTTCGGAATCGAAAGTGCAATTCTTAATCGAATAATCCAAATCAAATGAATTGATATATTTGTTTTCTTTTATATCATAAATGAAAACTTTATTGTTATCGCCCTGTATAATCAGGACCTCGTTATTGTTCGTAAATTCCATATGGAATTTTTGAATGACATCCATCGGAATTTCCGTAATGAATTCGGTATCAGAGGTTTTGATAATTCGGATGTTTCCGTCATCGCACAGAGCCGCGAGATATTTTCCGTCGGGAGAAAGCATGACGGAAGAAGCTTTATCCGTATCCGGGAACAGCTCGGTCTTCATGGAAAGTGTCGTCCCGTCTGAAAGCCGGAAGGAACTCAGAGTATGATCTTCATGGGCAACGAAGACGGTGTCGGAGCCGGCAGCAATCAGAATCTGGCTGATTTGAGAAGCTTCCTTTTCGGTTGCAATTACTTTTTTGTTTTCTGCATCCAGAATGGAGAATTCGCTAAGTGTAGAATGAATTATGTATTTTCCGTCATCGGAAAGAAGGATATTCCCCGGATACATGATTCCGAAATCCTCATAGGTCAATGTTCTTTCTTCTTTTCCGTTTACGGGATCCACCACCAGGATACCGCCGGCATCGGCCATATAATAGGTATTGTTGATGAATCTGCCATCCTTAATATGATCCCCGTCCGTTTCCGAAATAAACAGTAATTTTCCGTCCTGATCATAGAATTCATACGGCGTTTCACTTTTATAATTACGGAACAGAACAATGGATCCGTCTAAAGACTGGTCCACAAAATTTCCGCCGTTTTCAGAATCCTTCAGTATGTCCAGGGGCTCTGAGTAAGGATTATTAATAAAGCTTAAGGTATATATGTTTGCAGAGGATGA
>CACZRH010000283.1 GCA_902783455.1 uncultured Lachnospiraceae bacterium
AAGACTATACGGATTTGCTCGATTGCGGATGCGGTACGGGGCCCATGATTTCGTTGCTTTACGAAAAAAATCCCGGGAAGCATTATACCGGACTTGATCTCACGCCGCGAATGATTGAGGTCGCAAAGACAAAGAATCTGGAAGGCGTGGAATGGGTGGTCGGAGATTGCGAGAATCTTCCGTTTGAGGAGAATTCGTTTGATGTAATCATTTGCTCGAACAGTTTTCATCATTATCCGAATCCGCAGAAATTCTTTGATAGTGCGAAAAGAGTATTAAGACCGGGCGGAAGATTGATATTGCAGGATTATACGTCTACAAAACCTGTACTCTGGCTCATGAATCATATTGAAATGCCGCTGGCCAATATGGCAGGACACGGCGATGTTGGTGCAAAATCATTGGATGAAATTCGCGAGCTTTGCAGGAATGCGGGACTGCAAATCGAACTTTTGGAAAGTGCAAAGAAAGCAAGAATGCATCTGGTGGCGAGAAAAGAACGAATATAGAAAGGGTATAAAACATGCTTTTGACAATTTTTCTTGCAATGATTTTTTGCGTTGCAATCACGCTGATGATGTTTTCGGCGGTTGCGTTTATTCAGAATACGAAGTTCTTTTCTTCGGCACCAAAGGAAGCGAAAGAAGCACTGATTCCGAGAGAGAAAGAACTTTTCTATGGTGCCAGAACAATCGGATGGGTGCTTATGATCTTCAGCTTTCTGATGATTCTCGGAGTTGGCGTAATTTCCATTTGGGACGGTTTTCGAAGCGGATTCACATTCTTTCAGTTCTTTTTCAGATTCGTTTTTATTTTCACAGCGTACAAGATTTATGACATGATCTTTTTCGACTACTTTCTTTTAATGAAATATCATTTTTTCCAGTTTTATTTTCCTGAAGTGGAAAGTGTATATGCGAACCGAAAGTACGGCTATAACATTGTAAGCCAGTTGCTCAAACTATTGGTTATTTTTCCTGCAGCATCGGCACTTGCTGCATGGATTTGTTCATTGATTAAGTTTTAATTACTGCCGGAGTGAAAAATGACTGTACATGAATTTGGAAAAGATAATAAAGAGGTAGTAGTTTTAATACACCCATCGATTGTAATGTGGGATTATTTTGAATATGTGATACCGCTTATGGAAAAGAAATACCACCTGATTATACCGGCACTTCCGGGATATGATCCGGACACGCGATGCGATTTTACAAGCGTTGAAGAGATTTCAGGAGATATTTCAAAATGGCTTCTTGAACATAATCTTAAGGATGTTACATGCTTATACGGGTGTTCCATGGGTGGAAGTATTGTGATCAGAATGCTTGCAGATAAAAAGGTAAATGTTCACAGTGCTGTAATTGACGGCGGCATCACGCCGTATCAGCTTCCGTGGCTTCTGACACGGTTTATTGCATTAAAAGATTTTTTGTTGATTTATACAGGTAAAATCGGTGGAGCCAAACTTTTGGAAAAAGCATTTTCGACAGATGAACTCTCTGAGGAAGATGTCAAATATGCAGCAAAGGTTCTTAAAATGATCAGCGCGAAAACGATATGGCGTACATTTGATTCCTGTAATAATTATTCCATGCCAAAGTATATTTATACCAACTGCAGATATATCGAATACTGGGTGGCGGAGAAGGAAGTGAAAGACCGAAAGAATGACGTGGCATATGTAAGAAAGCATCTGCCGAAAACTGTTTTCAGAAAGATTAAGAATGTCGGACATGGCGGATTGGCACCGTTTAATCCGGAGAAGTTTGTAAGAGGAATTGAGAAGGCTTCTAAATAATCCGGTCTGTCGGCCTGTTTTGATGAGGAAATCAGAAGATAAAGAAGAATCGTATATGCGTTATGAAGATTTTACCATAAAAGAAAATGGCTTTGTCGGGCATCTGGCAGAACCGGACGGCGGAAGTGATAAAGCTGTGATTATCGTGATGGGAGGAGAGCAAAGCATTCTTCCCGGGATTAAGTTTGCGGAACGTTTTGCGGACTATGGAATTACAGGATTATCGATTTCACTGTTTGGAGCAGAAGGACTTCCTGATTCACCGAATTGTATTCCGGTAGATATGTTTATTCCTGCGGTCGAATATTTAAGGAACACGAAAAGAATTGAACATATCAGTATTTACGGGCAGTCCATGGGATCCATTTTTGCTGTATTGGTTGCACAGTATATTGGCGGTTTTGAAAACCTGATTATGGTAAGTCCGACACATGTGCCGTTTGAGGGGACATTGAAAGATAAAAAGACGATGACCGGCCGAAGTGTTGCGACCTGGAAAGGCTACGACATTCCTTATGTTACGGCAGATTTTTCCAAGGTGAAGGCGGGAAAATATCAAAAGCATCCGGATGCCAAATGCAGGGTAACAGGAATGTGGGTTGCTTATCATGATGCATATAAAGATGCATCGAAAGTAAGTGAAGCAAAGCTTTCCGTAGAGAAAACAGGTGCAAGAGTACTTCTGATTGCAGGAGATGAAGACGAAGCATGGCCTGCGGAATATTCGGTACGTGAAATCGAAAGGGACTTAAAGAATTCCGGATATGATAAGGCTGTAAAGGTTATCGTATATCCGCACGGAAGCCATTTAAACGGTCTTATGCCGAACAAGGAACGGGAAAAGAAACTGTTTCGTATGATACCGCTTATAGGACTGATGTATAAGACATTTGGGAAATATAAGAAGGAGAATATGTCTTATCTCGAATCGTCGGAAAAAGAAATTATTCGA
>CACZRH010000284.1 GCA_902783455.1 uncultured Lachnospiraceae bacterium
ATGGGGGAAAATATTGGTATTTGTTATTCCCAGGCCGCTTATCCATCTTTGATAATCCGGATCTATCGCCTCCCCCGGAAGTTCCGGGCCTGCATAAACCATTTCTGCACAGTTCATGGATCCGGCACTCCATGCGATCAGCAAACTGTCCCAACCCTGCAACCGTTCTTTTAACCCTATAGTCTTCATAAAACTGTTTTGTGTCGGCACATGTCCGCCAGCCAGAATCAACACATCCATTTCGGGAAGACGGTCTATAATCTCTATGTTTCTTTCATCACACATCAACACTTTGGAAACACTGAGATTACTCAGAGAAAAAGCCCCCTTCAGGCAAATTAATATGGAATCGTTTTTCTCATAACATTCAGGCGATCCACTGATAATCATTACTTTAGAATCTTTTTTCCAAGAATTCCGAATGTTTTTTAACAACCCATTGGCTTCCGGTAGTTTATCCGGAAGCCTCTTACCATCAATTTTTATCTGCCCACCGAGCGAGCTTGTTAAAATTGCTTTCATAGCTTTTTGTTATACCTTTCGCTGTAGAAGTTCTGTTCTTTAACTGTTCACGACCAGTTCAACCAGTTTGTTCAGATGGATGTCTACCGAATCAAGGCAACGGACAGGACAGTTATCACTGTTTAAAAGAAGCGGGAGCTCGGTACATCCGAGTACGACAGCCTCTATACCATTCTCCGTCTTCATTCTTTCGATAATGGCAGTGAATTCCTTCAGTGTACTTTCTTTTACAATTCCCAGTTCCAATTCCTCAAGGATTCTTTTTGCAATCAGGTCGCGCTCCTGCTTTTGAGGGATGACCACCTTGACTCCGGCGTCCTGAAAATCCTTTTTCATGTAATCCTGTTCCATTGTAAAAATGGTTCCCAGGAGTCCTACTGTTTTAATGCCCCTTGCGACAGCCTCATCACAGACAACCTTGGGTATACTTATAAGCGATGCCCCGGTTTTCTGCACGACCCGATCATAGACTATATGCATTGTTACAGCTGTAAGCGCCATGATTTCAGCGCCGGACGATTTTATGCATTCGACTTTTTCGGAAAGGTATTCCGTAAGCTCATCGTATTGCCCGGCAGATACATATTCCCATGCCTTACGAAAATTCACGCTTTCAATTGAAATATCCGGCATGGCCGTTCCGTTTGTCAGTTTGTCGATTCGGGTATTGAGCTCTTTATAATACATAAGCGTCGACTCGGGCCCTGTTCCGCCTACTAAACCTATTTTCTTCATGTTTCCTCCGGTAAAACGATTTTGTTTATTTCTCTGTTTGTTTATTGATCTTCACAGTTGAGACGATTGCATAAGTGATCGCACCGACTGTCAGAGGTATCTCAAGCAGAAGAATTTTATCTTCCTGAACCACTATTGAAAGGCCGACCACTAGAAAAACAACACTTAAAATGCAAAAAACTATCGCCGATTGTTTGTAGTACGGCTTCTTATTCATTGTTTCCCGCTCCTCTTTTGAAGCATAAAGGTACGCATTGTTTAACAGAAGGCCACGTTGCAGAAAAGACCTGATGCTTAAAAGCAAAAGCACTCCGGTCAGAAAAAGCACTATAATCAATGTGATCAATTCGCCTGTCGTCATATGCGTCATTCCTTATATGTTAAATCTCCTTCCTTAAACACCTTCATCATTTCATTTGTCAGGCTCAGGTTATTGGGCTGTAAAACGATGTCCTCCCGGTTCACCCACTCAGCATACTTTAGCTCATTTTCATCCATGTGGATCTCGCCGTCCCCGTCTGCCTCGCAAAAGAAGCCGACGAGGATATCCTGCGCCATCCCCCATGGTTGGGACTTGTAATACCTGATGTTTTTAACTTTCACGCCGGTTTCTTCCATTACCTCTCTGGCAACCGTTTCCTCAAGCGTTTCACCGATCTCCGTAAAGCCGGCGACCAGTGCGTTATGTGCATATCCACTGCGGTATCTGGTGATAAGGAGTTTGTCTCCTTTGATAACTCCCACTATGACCGCCGGGTTGATCCTCGGATAAACAATATTCCCGCACGAAGGGCACACGAGCGCACGTTCCTCCTTGCTTGGCTCAAGACTGTGGGCGCACCTTCCGCAGAACCGATTGTCTGCGTACCATTTCCACAAATGAAAGGCCGTAAAAACCGCAAACAACTCTTTGCCGGAGCTTCTGTCCCGAAGCTCTCTGGTTGAGTAGTATCCGCACTTCGGAGCTTGGAAACTCACTTCGTCAAGCGACAGGAAATACTTCCGGTCGTCAACAGAAAACAGATAAACAGGCGAAGCCACTTTCACATCCGCACCCGTCACAAATCCGATCCGGCCTTCTTCGATCCTGACATATGCTTTGCCTTCTGCGTTGAACCAAAGGATATAAGCGTCAGGTGTCATTTTTTGATCTTTATAAGCGTTATTCAATCTGCTTGGAAAAATATCCTGAATCATACCTGTTCTCCCCAAAATCCGTTTACAATTATTAAGTATATCAAACCACCCGAAAATCTGCTATTCTTAACATGTTAAAAGAATGAACAAATCGAAAGAGGAAAGAGAATAGCACATATGGAGCATAATGATAGATATTCAAAGAAAAAGTATCCTACCATAGAAGAGGCCGAAGCTCTGCTAAAGGAGGCCGAGAGTTGCAATCCGGGACCGTGGGGGAACCACAGCAGAACGGCGGCTCACTGCGCGAAGAAAATCGCGGAGGCCTCGGGGCTCGATCCTGAGAAGGCCTATGTTCTCGGATTGCTTCATGATATAGGCAGAAGGTTCGGGAAAAGACATCTCGGGCATGTGTCCGATGGCTATTCTTACATGATGTCTCTCGGATACGACGACGTTGCGCGCATCTGTCTTACTCACTCCTTTAACGAGATGGACATTGACGGATATGTCGGAAACCACGACACGACACCCGAAGAAACAGAACTCATCATAACTAAACTTGCAGAGATCGTGCCGGACGACTACGACAAGTTGATCCAGCTCTGTGATGCTATCTCCGGGGCCGAAGGCGTGATGGATATCATCGAAAGGATGACTGATGTAAAGAATCGATATGGAAGCTATTCCCCGTCCAAATGGGACACCAATCTCGGACTTAAGGCTTACTTCGAGAAACGAATGGGCATGGATTTGTACAAAGCGGTGGACAAGGCGAATTTCAGGCCTTAACAAAATTACAACGCGCATTTATGCACTCAGAAAAAGGTGTTTAAAACATAATTAACAAATTCTTCTGCGAGAGCATGATTTTCGCTGCTGTCTATTGTGGAAAAATCACGTTCCCGCCTACGGGCAAGAGCGGCCTCCAAAAGTCCCGAGTATTTCGGGAGGAACTCCATAGCCCACTTCGCAGCCGCAGGCTTTGAAGTTTGTTTTCCTGTCCGAACGGTGTATAGAGCTCTGCAGACAGTCAGGATCGCATATGCCTGACTGTAGCCGTCTTTACACGTCTTTACCCGGTCGCGAAAACTGAGCGCATATCCTTTTATTTGTTTTACAAATTCTTCGCTTGAAATATAAGGGATTACCTCTTTGGGATCCCCACCGAACAGCGGAACCGCATATTCTCTTACAAGATACCACTCGTCGATCCATTCAGTATCGGCAGCGATCATATGAAGCGGCTCTCCCGGAGAAATGTTGGCCATATTAAAAGCCACAGTCCTAAACCTTTTTAATCCCTCTGCGGGAGCGTAATGGACTTCGATCCGATTATCCCATTCGGGATATTTGCGGATGATTTCTTCATGCATAGCGCGAAGAAGTGTAAGCTCTTCCGCCGTGACTTCAGAACCGATCAGGCAAAGAGTATCTATGTCGCTGGTGTGTTCATCAAAGTCTCCCCAAACAAGCGAGCCATACGCATAATAACCGAGAAGCTTGTCGGAAAAGACACGCTTATGGCCTTCAAGCAGTGCCTGCAAAATTTGATCCACATCTTTGTACTGAAACGTTATTTGTTCCACTGTTTTTCTCCTCGTTATACCTCTATGATCCCCAAGGGACCACCCTATCTTTTCAACTTATTATTTTGCTCAATAAGGGTAGTTTGGAAAAGCTATTTTTGTCCCTTTAGTATATCAAAACATGTCGAAATCTGCTATTCTTTATGTGTTACGACAAAGATAAGGTAGCAAGAATACCGGGTGGACCCATGGGGACGGGGGATGTGGACCATGAACCCCAATGGTCCACAACCCCCGTCCCCATAGGTCCACTCCTTTTTGAAACAACGGAGGTACGCG
>CACZRH010000285.1 GCA_902783455.1 uncultured Lachnospiraceae bacterium
CCTGTCATTTCCGAACAGTTCGTAAATGACGGCAAGACCGGAATAGAGATATGCAAACTGTTTCGGGTAGAGATTTTGCAGTTTTCCAAGCTCGTCATCCCCTATTAAATCGATAAAGTATCTTGCACAGTCAAAAGAAACGAATACAGATGAATCGGTTTCCTCCCGTAATTCAAAATGCTCTGCCGAAAGCATGGAATTCGTAATTTGCTTAATAAATTCAAGTGCCTTTTCCACGGAATCCGTAGAGAAAAGATTTAATAATTCAACCGCCAGAAAGAAATTTTCGGTCGTTGCATCCTTCCATTCCAGCGATATTTTTGTACTGTCCGTCTGTTTTACTTCCCGCAGAAATCCCATCGTCTGAATCAGCGGAAAACGGAAAAATTCCTGATAGATTTTACTTCTGGAATGGTTTAAGGATTCCAGGTAATCCATCATTTCAAATGCTTCCGGAACGGATCCGGAATCAATTGCCTCATCTATCAGCTGCGGAAGCGCATTAATTAACTGTGTTTTATCGGTAATCCCGGCAAACGTGATATGCGGAAGCAACGCAAAAACAGAGAACCGGAGCATATCCATGTTTACATTCCCGTTTCTCGCCGCAGCATCCACGCGGCTGGAAATGCTCTTTCGAATCAGCTGGCCGGCATTTGATATTTTTCCGGCATCCCCGGATAATTCATCCACGAGTATTTTTAAAAGCCATGGAGATTGTAAGCAGGATGCAGGCAACTGTATCTGATCTGCGGAAATATTTTTTTCCCTGAAAACTCTTCGAATGCCTTTCTCCGATACCCCTTTTGAAAATGCTTCCGTAAAATTGTGCGGCCAGGATCCGTCTTTATAACGGACTTTTATTACAAGATCCACATCTGCAATAAGCCTGCTTTCATACTTAAAAATGCAATCCGTTTCGTTTTTAACGGCCGGGTCGATTTTGTCATAATCATCAACCAGAAGAAGGATTCGTTTATTCGGTTTTATTTTTGCTTTAAAGGAGAAAAACGCATCTTCCGGACTTAAAGTTCCAAAAGAAGGAATCTCTTTGAAATAAGCATTATAAATATATTCAATCGGTTTTAAGCGCCCCATCAGTGAAGGGGAAAGATAAAAAACAATGCAGTCTTCTCTTTTAAAAGACGTCGCATATGTATGCAAAAGCTGTGTGGCTCTTCCGCTGCAAACATCGCCGGAAAGCAGAATCCGGACATCCTTGTCATACGCATTTTGGACTAACGATTTGGAATAAGTTCTTATCAAATCCGCCAAATGCAGATATTCATTTTTTACTCCTGCTATATTCTCTTTCGGACACAATGTGGAGATATAGTCCGGACGGATTCCCTCTGTGCCGTATTTCATCAGGATGATTTTGTTGCAGATTCTTTGGGATGCAGCGATTACCTTTTGTATATCTTCCGATTCGGCAGTACGGTTTTCATCCTGTTTTGAATTTTCTTGTTTTGTACTTTCCTTTTTTGTATTGTCCTGTTTTATATGATCCTCTTTGATATTTTTCAGGCGTTTCCAGTCTATCGGCCCATACACTTTGGAATCAACGTACTTTTTTTCTTCCTTCAGGAAAACCCGGACTTTAACATATTTTGTATCATCCTGTTCAAATAAAGGAATGTTACAATCGGGCATATTCTTAAAGGCTCCCTTTGCATCTCTCTTCTCCGTAATACGGTATTCGAAAGACATATCCGACAATTCTTTTTGAGAACGGACTTTGACTGTTAAACTAATCTTATTTTTGCTATTCTTTTTCTCAACGATTGAAACATTGGTATAGCCGGTTTGATAAAGAGAGTTAATCAGATTACAAAACCCTTCCACCCAACCTTTCATATCCCAGCATATATGGTGCGCCATTGTTGCATCCACCATGTGCGTCGAATCGTGTTTTACAATATTTCCGCTTATACGGGTTTCATTCAGATAGGAATTCTTAATGCTGATTCCCGCTTTACTCATCAGAGCTTTAAAATCGTTGTCGCCAAGCGCTATACAGAGTGTCGGAACTGCTTTTTCCGGCCAGTATTTGGTATAAATAAAACTTTTGAAATTATCTAAAAGACTTTCCACATTTTCCGCAAACGGATTATATCTTTTCCCGATAAAATCAGCCGTTGCCGCTTCCACGAACTGCGCAAATTTTTCCCGCAAAAAATCCGGATCCTGCACTCCTTGGATACACTGCAGCATGTAGTCGATATCATCCTGACCTAAAATAAATTCGGAACCTGACACAAAGAAACCCTCCATAATTCA
>CACZRH010000286.1 GCA_902783455.1 uncultured Lachnospiraceae bacterium
CTGCCAAAACCGTAGCAATCCGGCCGGCCAAAGGCGCATCGGAGAATTTCCCTCCATACTCGCTTACCTCATTTTCCAGCGGATTTTCCTGCTTAATCGCCTCATCTTCCTCATCCTCAAACGGATCTTCGTCATCAAAAACACACGCCCCTCCCAGGGGAAGCGCACGAAGTGCATAAACGGTTCCGCCTTTGGTGAATTTCAAAAGCTTCGGTCCCATTCCGACCGCAAATTCACGCACATGAATACCGTTTGCCTTTGCCACGATAAAATGACCGAACTCGTGAACGATTACAAGCACGGAAAAAATAATTAAAAATGAAATAATTGTCCAGATTACAGACATGAAATAATACTGCCTCCCTTATCAGAACCAGGTAACGGAACTGATAAATTCGTATGTTTCGGCCTCTGCCTGAAGAATTTCAGCAACACCGGGATTTTCCACCGGCTTGTGATTTTCCATGGAAGCCTGAATAATATCATAAATCTCTAAAAACCGGATTTTGTGATCAAGAAAAAGTGCTACCGCACGCTCGTTTGCGGCGTTAAATACCGTCGGCATCGTTCCGCCTGCTGCTGCAGCTTTTTTTGCAAACGGAAGCCCCAAAAAGGTTTCCTCATCCGGTTCTTCGAATGTCATCGCACCGAGTGTCATAAAATCAACCCGAGGCGTATCCATTTCTCTTCTGTCGGGATAAAACAGCGCGTACTGGATGGGAAGTTTCATATCCGGAACGCCCATCTGTCCCATAATTCCGCCGTCCACATACTGAACCGCCGAATGCAGAATACTCTGCGGATGAATCAGCACCTTAATCTGTTCCATGGAAACGCCGAACAGCCATTTTGCTTCAATCATTTCCAGTCCCTTATTCACCAAGGTGGCTGAATCAACGGTAATCTTTTTCCCCATGGACCAGTTGGGATGGTTTAATGCATCCTCCACGGAAATGCTTACCAGTTCCGCACGTTTTTTTCCGCGGAAGGGACCGCCCGATGCGGTCAGAAGAATTTTCTCGATTCTCTCTTTCGGCATTCCCTGCAGGGATTGAAAAATTGCCGAATGTTCACTGTCAACCGGATAAATCGCCGCATTTTTCTGCTTTGCAAGCGGCATAATAATATGTCCGGCCGTAACCAGTGTTTCTTTATTGGCCAGTGCTATCGTCTTCGATTTTTCAATTGCGGCAATCGTCGGACGAATTCCGATCATACCGACAATTGCGGTAACAAGCACATCATACTCATCCAAAGCTGCAATGCTTATAAGTCCGTCCATTCCGGATAAAATCGTAACCGGCAGATCCGAAACCCTGGATTTCAAATCGGCCGCGGCAGCCTCATCCCACATTACCGCATAAGACGGTTTGTAGCGACGAATCTGCTCTTCCATCCGTTTCACGTTACGTCCCGCAGCAAGTGCGACTACTTTCAAATCCGGATTTGCATCCACTATTTCCAAAGTCTGGGTTCCGATGGAACCGGTGGATCCCAGAATCACAATACGTTTTTCCATGACTCCTCCGATACCCCCGCGCAGTCATTTTTCTTCAAAAATCTTCAAAAAGCGGGAATATTATATCGGTCTGAAAGCGTTTTGACCGGTCATAAAACAGTTTCTGCAGGATCATTTGATCTCCGCAAACTGCAACAAAAGGGACATCAGGAAATAGACCATCGGTGCCGTAAAAATAACAGAATCGAAACGGTCAATGATTCCTCCGTGTCCCGGAATGCTTTTTCCGAAATCCTTTACTTCATTGTTTCTCTTGATTGCGGATGCTGCCAGATCTCCGCACATGGAAGCAAGCGACCCCACAAGTCCCATGCAGGCAAAGCTTAATACGGAAATTGCTCCTGCCTTGTGAACAAGCGTATATACAATGCCGAGAATGGCACTTCCGGCAGTTGCCCCCAGGATTCCTCCCGCCGCACCTTCGTAAGTTTTTTTCGGACTTAAGCGCGGTGTCATCTTATGCTTTCCCATCGTTACTCCGACAAGATATGCACAGGTATCGGAAAACCATGCGGAAATAAAAGGCATCCATACCAGATAGATTCCGCCGGGAAGTTCGCGAATATAATAAATAAAGGATAAGGTCAGCCCCAGATAAAGAATTCCGAATTCCGCATTGGCGACCTGTTGAAACTTAAATTTCGGAAAGGTAAAAATATAAACATATAATATCCCGATAAAACCGAGAATAAATATCAAAAGAATCAGGACCGTAAAAAGATTAAATGTCCCGACATTTTTCGAAAACCATTCTTTCATAACATCCGGACAATACAAATCGTCCTGCAGAAGAATCGCTCCGAAATAGGCGATGATTGTCACTAATCCCACAATCTGAAGCGCATTGATGCGCTGCCCCTCTTCTTTCACTTTTGTAGCATTTGTAAATTCAAAATATCCGATGGAAGCAATAATGCAAAGCGCAGTTGCAAGAACAGGCCCGCCCACAGCTCCAAGTACGATTGTCAGCATCAGAATGACCACACCGGATATCATTCGTTTCCAAAATGTACTCATTGTTTCCTACTCTTTCGCATTTCCGTATCTTCGATCTCTCGTGTTATACCACTCAATCGCTTTTTCCAGCTCTGCTTTGTCAAAAGCAGGCCAATGAGTATCGGTATAATAAAATTCCGTATACGCAAGCTGCCAAAGCAGATAATTGGATAATCTCTGCTCTCCGCTGGTACGAATCAGCAAATCCGGGTCCGGAATTCCTGCCGTATCCAGATGTGAGGAAATCAACTCTTCCGTAATATCTTCCGGATTTAATTTTCCTTCTTTTACTTCCGATGCAATCTTGGTAACCGCTCTTCTAAGCTCATCGCGGGAACCGTAATTAAGTGCAATCTGCACCTGCATTCCGGTAAAATCTTTGGAAAATTCCTCCATTTCGTCAATCAGATCCCTTAAATCATCGGGAAGAGCGGTTTTATCTCCGATTACACGGATACGGACATTATTTTTTTTCGATTCTTCAAAGCTTTTTTTGAAATACTGGCGAAACAAATTCATAAGCGCCATTACTTCATCCTGACTTCTTTTCCAGTTCTCCGTGGAAAAAGCGTACACCGTCATATACTTAATTCCCATTGCATCTGCAACGTGAAGCATATCGTATATATTCGCCGCGCCTTTCACATGTCCGGCTGTTCGGGGAAGGCCTTTGGATTTTGCCCATCTTCCGTTACCGTCCATAATGATTGCCACATGTGCCGGTACCTGCATCTTCGTATCCTCCTGATTGCGCATTTCCATTTTATACAGTCATGATTTCCTTGGACTTATCATCAATTAATTTATCCACTTCCTTGATGTACTTATCCGTACTCTTCTGAAGCTCATCTTCCATATCCTTGATTTCATCTTCGGAAATCTCGCCGCCCTTGGAGAGTTTCTTGAAAGCATCATTTCCGTCACGACGGATGTTGCGCACTGCAACCTTTGCTTCCTCACCCTTTTTCTTTACATCCTTTACAAGTTCCTTTCGACGTTCCTCGGTAAGTTCCGGAAATACCAGACGAATAACGGTTCCGTCATTGCTCGGTGTAATACCGATATCAGATGCCAGAATTGCCTTTTCAATCGGCTTAATCATGCTCTTTTCCCAGGGTGCAATCTGAATCATTCTTGCTTCAGGAACCGAAATGTTTCCGACCTGCTGAAGAGGTGTCGGGCTTCCGTAATAATCCACAACCAGCTTATCCAGAATATGCGGATTTGCTCTTCCGGCACGGATGGTAATTAATTCCGCGTTCAGATGATCACAGGTCTTCTTCATTTTTTCTTCAAATGGTTTTACATTCTCGTTCATAATAACCTCCCAAGTTTTATATTTTTAAAACCCAATACTATTCTAAACCGTAACCCTTGTTCCGTGGAAGTTGCCTCTCACGGTATTTACAATGCTGTTTTCCTCATTTAAGGAAAATACATACATCTCCATTTCATTATCCCTTGCCAGAATGGATGCCGTAACATCCACTACCTGAAGGTTTTTATCAATGACCTCCTGAATGGAAACCTCATCGTATTTCTTTGCGTTGGAATCCTTTGCGGGATCCGCATCATATACGCCGTCAATGGATTTGGCAAGTAAAATCACATCCGCGTCAACTTCAATTGCCCGAAGCAATACTCCCGTATCCGTGGAAAAATACGGATGTCCGGTACCGCCTGCAAAGAATACCACCTTGCCTGCTTCAAAGCATTCATTGGCTAAATCCTTCGAGAATAATTTGGTAAAGCTTCCTACCATAAACGGTGTCAAAACGTCTGTTTTTAAACCAACCGAACGGAAAATTTCGGAAGTATAGATACAGTTCATTACAGTTGCTAACATTCCGATCTGGTCCGCCTTGGTACGGTCGATATTTTTGCTGCTTCTTCCTCTCCAGAAGTTGCCACCGCCGATTACAATACCGATTTCATATCCGTCATCCACAAGTTCCTTCACCTGAACTGCGACCATTCTCACGGTATCCTCATCGAAACCGGTGTGTTTATCTCCCGCCAATGCCTCACCGCTTAATTTGATGATGATTCTTTTCATTTGCCTGACCCTGCCTTTTCTTTATTGTGTAATACGCAAAGTAAAGTCTTATTACATATTATCAAAATAAGAGCTCAAATCCACCTGTGAATAGCACTGTGAGCACATACCGTCAACCATTGCGCCGTTTGCCATCTGCACGCTCTGGGATTTGATATTTCCTTTTACAATTGCCGTGGAATCCAGGGTAACGGGTCCGTGAACATCGATATCACCCTTTACCGCACCTGCAATCGCCGCACCGGTTCCGGACAAAATTGACCCGATCACAACACTTCCGGCAGATACGCTGACCCCTGTCGCACTGGATACATTGCCTTTGATTTTTCCGGATTCGATAATCACTTCACTCGCTTTTACGTTTCCGATTACGGAACCCAAAAGACGCAGAGAACCGTTTATTTCCACATCGCCCTCTACCGAACCGTATATTTCCATATGACCGGTAGAATAAATATTACCAAGCACCGTCATACTGCCGGTAACAACGCCTACTTCATCGGATAATTCACCTTCCGGAACGGTAAATTCCGTCTGTCTGATTGTATTCATCGGATTATGATATGTATTTGCCATAGTAACCTCTTGCCCCTCTGTACTGTCTTCTGCAAACTGATCCCCGTTTTCTTCAATTTCTTCGATTTCCTCTACCCCTTCGTCTTCGGCCGTATTTTCCTCCGAAGCCTGCTCCTTGGGTTCCTCTCCTAAGTCTGCCCGGATTTCATCCCAAAGCGCCTTTTCAGTATCGGAACGTTCTTCTTCCCCGTTATCAACTGCCTGGAAAAGCTCTTCCGATGTGGTATTGACGTCGGTCACTTTCACGGCAGCCGCTTTTTTATTCTTTTTTCCGAACCCCTTCTTATACTCCTTCTTGTTGGTCTCACCTTCGGTTCCGTCCGTCAGTTCGTCAACCGCCTGTGTAAAATCCGCTTTTAAATCTCCGAAAAATCCCATTTTATCATCCCTCTCCTGTTCCGTTTTATGATACCCTTTTACTTATTCTTTGCTTTTTATAATTCTGTCCCTGTACAAATCTCCGGAACACTTATTCTTCACTTATTTCATCCGCCTCACCGATTGTTTCCGGCTCAGCTTTTGCTTCTGCATTTTCTGCAGACTCATTTTCTTCTTTTTCTACCTGCTCTTCATTCTGAAGCGCTTCACTTTCTGCTTTTGCTTCCTCTTCCGATTTAAGCTCTTCTGAAACCGCTTCGCTGACTGCTTCCTGAACCGCCTGATCCAAAACAGCATCCTCTTCGATTACCGTTTCCTCTTTCGCGGAATCCGTATTGATCTCCGAAGCATCCTTTTCTTTCACGTGGTAAATCTGGTTCGTTCCTTCCGTAATCGGCAGAATTTCTACATTTCCCTTCTGCTGAAGCGACTCAATAATAATCGGCAGCGCTTCCACAGTAGAACGTTTGGAAGCCGCATCATGCATCAACACAACCGCTTCTTTCTTCGAACCGATTCCGTTCAATACATTCTTCGCAATTACGGATGCCTCCAGCATGGTCGGAGATGCATCCTCACTGCTGACATTCCAGTCATAATAAACATAACCCTCATCCGAGAGAAAATGTAACATGCTCTGAATTCCAACCTTGGACACGGAATTGGAGCTTCCGCCCGGGAACCGGTAAAATTTGGGCTTGATTCCGGTATGCTCCGTCAAGAAATCCGAAAGCGAATTTACATCATCCATATACGCCTGCATGGAGGAATAAATCACACTGTATTTATGCGTATAGGAATGCATTCCGAGCGTATGTCCGCCGGCAAGAATACGATTGTATTCCGCATCATATCCTTCCTTTGCCAGAACAAAGAATGTCGCTTTTACCTCATGCTTTTCCAGAATATCGAGAATTTCATTTGTATATTTACTCGGGCCGTCATCAAAGGTCAGATAAACCAGCTGTTTTCCGGGATATTTCTGCTCATCGGTTAAATGAAGCTGGACAAGATTTTCGGTTCCATACTCTTCTTTTTCTTTTTTCTTCTGCTCCTCAATTGCCATTGCGGCAGATTCACGGGTACGTCTTTCAATCTCTTCCTGGGAAAGCTTTATTTCTTCCCTTAAAATCTCCATGTTCTGGTTCATCTTATGAAGCTGATACAACAAAACACCGCAAAGAATATTCGGAATCAGCAGGAAAATAATCAAAAGCAAAATCAGAATCAATTTGATTCTTTTTACCCGCTTCCTTCGAAATTCTTTCCGTTCGGGAGTCTCTATATTTTCTTCTTCCAATCCGGCATCCTGTTCCGTAACAGCTTCGGAAACTGCATCCTGCAAATCGGCTTCTTTCCCATTCACTTTCTGCGCATTCGTTTCGCTGAAACTCATGCCGGTTTTAACTGCAACACTATCCATATATTTTTAATCCATTATAATTCACAAAAACCACGCCAACCGCCTCTTTTGAAATCCGTTTTCGAAATCCGGACAGAGTTAGGCTTATCTATTGTACCACAAAACAGTTTAAATAAAAACCAGAAAATTTAAAAATTCACAAAGAAAAAAGGGGATGATACTTTTAACGTATCACCCCCGTGATTTCTTTGATTTTTAAATCAAATCCGGATTAACCGTTCATCTGCTTTGCAACTTCTGCTGCAAAATCTTCATTTTTCTTTTCCATTCCTTCGCCTACTTCGAAACGAACGAACTTGGTA
>CACZRH010000287.1 GCA_902783455.1 uncultured Lachnospiraceae bacterium
CAAGAATCTCTCAAAAGAGACCGTGGAAGAGACGGAACTCGAAGACGATACTCTTTATGATGATGACGACGAAGAGGAATATGACGAAGAATATGAAAAAGAATATAATGAAGAATATTCAGAAGAATATTCAGAAGAATATGAAATCCATGACGAAGAAGAAATAATTCGCCAGGAAGCCGGTCTTTCGAAAAATTATTATAAAAATTCCGCTAATGACGCAAACATAGCAGGCGAAACCGAAGGTTTGACCCGTGAATTTAATCCCGGTGAAATGGCAGAAATACATTCCGCCATAAAAAAGGACACTTCACCAATGTCCATGGAAGAAATGATTAACGATTTTAATTTTGAAGACTAAAGGATACCGTCAGAGAATGAAAAAGAACAAAAAGAATAACAATTCTCCGAAAAAAGAATATATCCTTTCCGTTATAAAATCGCCGCAATTCTGGACCGGCGTGATTTTGACATGCATGTTTTCGGCTTTGATTTTTAATATTATTTTCTTTGTAAACGGTCAGAGTTATGACATTATATCCGATAGCCATAATCCGCGTCAGGCCCTGCTTGCGCATCAAAACATCAGGGGAAGTATCGAGTCGAGCGATGAACAGATTCTTGCGGTTACGAATGTATCGGGCGATACGGAAACCAGAGTTTACCCTTACGGAGATTTATTTGCCCATGTGGTAGGCTTCTCTACCATGGGAAAAACCGGTATCGAAAATACAATGAATATGAATCTGGTTACTTCCAATTCCTCGCTTTCCACGAAAGTGGACAATGATATCACAAGATCCAAGGACAGGGGAGATACCGTTGTTACCACGCTTGATATACCCATGCAGCAGTGTGCTTATAAATCAATCGGTTTCTATAAAGGTGCCATTGTGGTCAGCGAAGTCAAGACCGGAAGAATACTTGCGATGGTTTCCAAGCCGTGCTTTGATCCGAATGAAATAGAAGCTGAGTGGCATTACATTATTAACGATGAAGATTCTTCGATTCTTTTAAATCGTGCAACCCAGGGCTTATATCCGCCGGGTTCCACTTTTAAAATTCTTGACCTTGTGGAATATGTGAAAGAACATCCGGCCGATTACGAAAGTTACGGATATCAGTGTAACGGAAGATTCAATTATGACGGAAGAAAAATCACCTGTTACCATGGTACGGTGCATGGCTACCAGAATCTTCGTGCTTCCTTTGCCAATTCCTGCAACTGTTCCTTTGCCAATATCTCATTGATTGTGGACCGTGGCAGTTTCGGAGATACTTTAAAAGGCTTTTTGTTCGATTCGGAGCTTCCTTTGGAAATTGAATATAAAAAGAGTCATTCGCCGATTAATGCGGACGCTGAGGACGGAGATGTGGTGCAGGGCAGTATCGGTCAGGGAAAAACCGTCATCACACCGATGCATCTGAATATGATTACCGCCTGCATTGCAAACAAAGGTGTTATGATGAAACCGATGCTGGTAGACAAGATGAAGAATGCACAGGGGACAGAACTTAAAACTTATACGCCGACCGTTTATAAAAAAATCATCAGTGAGCAGGATGCTGCAGTGGTATGTGATTATATGCATTCCGTTGTTACCTCCGGTACCGGAAGTTTCTTAAAGAGTGCGGATTATTCCTCTGCGGGTAAAACGGGATCCGCAGAAACGGATTCCTCATCAAACAGTTCACATGCCTGGTTTACCGGATTTGCCCCCTATGAAGACCCTGAAATCGCAGTTACCATCATCATTGAAGGAGCAGGAACGGGTGGAACATATGCGGTTCCGATAGCAAAACGTTTATTTGACTGTTATTTTGAAGAAAAAGCACAAGAATAGTTGCACTTTTCGCCAAATTTTTGTATATTATTAATTGGGGTAACTATAATTATTTGGAGGTATACTTAATGATTCATATTTTATTTGGTAATTATTTAAAGCGAATCGGAAAGCTCGATTCCGATCAGCTCGCCAAAGTATATGAAGAGCAGAGTAAGGTTCGCGTAAAACTTGGTTTAATTGCCGTGTCTGAAAAGCTTATGACCTTGGAACAGGCTGATGAAGTTAACCGTCTGCAGTCCATGTTGGACAAA
>CACZRH010000288.1 GCA_902783455.1 uncultured Lachnospiraceae bacterium
TACAATGTTGCCAGGAGAGTGATCGAAGATTACAGGAAAGGAAATGATGTTGTAGTTGTTCTGTCCGCAATGGGAAAAATGACGGATGAACTGATTGCAATGGCAAGAGACATCAATCCCAATCCTTCCAGAAGAGAGCTGGATATGCTCATGACCACCGGAGAACAGACTTCGGTTGCTTTGATGAGTATGGCTATGGACGTGCTGGGAGTTCCCTCCATTTCCTTAAATGCTTACCAGGTGCAGATGCACACCACTTCCGCTTACGGAAATGCAAGATTGAAAAGAATCGATACCGAGCGTATCGTACACGAGCTGGAGCAGAAGAAAATCGTGATCATTACCGGTTTCCAGGGCGTGAATAAATATGATGATTACACCACTCTCGGCCGCGGCGGTTCCGATACCACGGCTGTTGCACTGGCAGCAGCTCTTCGTGCCGATATGTGTGAGATTTACACCGATGTTGACGGTGTTTATACCGCAGATCCGAGAGTCGTAAAGAAAGCAAGAAAATTATCGGAAATCACCTATGACGAAATGCTGGATCTGGCTACTCTGGGTGCGGGCGTTTTGCATAACCGTTCCGTGGAAATGGCAAAAAAATACGGCGTACAGCTGGTGGTTCGTTCATCCCTGACCAATGAAGAGGGAACAATCGTTAAGGAGGATGTAAAAGTGGAGAAAATGTTAGTAAGCGGCGTTGCCGTAGATAAGAGTGCAGAGAGAATTTCAATCGTAGGACTTGAGGATAAGCCCGGTACCGCATTCCGTGTATTTGATGCCCTGGCAAAAGCAAACGTAAACGTTGATATGATTCTTCAGTCCGTAGGACGTAACAATACCAAGGATATTTCCTTTACCGTGGATGAGTCCTTCGGTGATGATGCCGTTAAGGTTTTGGAAGAGAATCAGGTACGTCTGAAATACGAACATATCGAGATTGAGAAAAATGTATGCAAGGTATCCATCGTCGGTGCCGGCATGATGAGCAATCCCGGTGTTGCTGCAAAAATGTTTGAGTGTCTCTACAACGAGCACATTAACATCAAGATGATTTCCACTTCCGAAATCCGCGTTACCGTTTTAATCGATGATAAGGACGGTGAGAAGGCTGCCAATGCCATTCATGATATTTTCGGACTGGATGAAATTTAAAGAAAAATAAGGGATTTTGATATATCCGAAATTGTAATGAATATTTCCTACAGGAAATGTATGGGAAAATAAGGAGGGGTAGGATATGAAAAACTGTAAATGTAAAAAGGGTTGTTGCAAACGTAAAGGACATAAAGGATGTAAGCGCGGTCAGATCCTTCCGATTTTGGCACTGCTTACATGCTTCGGCCTTTTAGCACCGAAGAAAGTGAAATCCTCTGTTCCCGGAAAAGCGCTCAAATACGCACTTGCTTTTGCATGGGGCGGAATAGCGCTTCATACCATTCTTCGGGTGTATTTTCGCGTCAGAAAACATAAAAAGCATCGCAAATAATCATTCGATTTAAGCGAAAGCAATCCGGTCCGGCTTTCAAACGGTTTTGATCGGAGTACAGGAAAAGAGGGGTTATATGGCGAAATCAAGCGTCAAAAAAATTACATGTCCGAAGTGCGGTGCGCAGAGTGATTTTACGGTGTATTCATCGATTAATTCCGTGCATGATCCGGAACTTTCGGAACAATTAAAAAATCTTTCCCTTTACGAAGCAGTCTGCCCGAAATGCAATACAAAGGCAATCGTGGACTATGGTCTTTTGTATCATGATATGAATAAACGCATCATGATTTATTATGTGCGTAAGGAAATTGAGGCACAGAAGGCAGCAGACATGTTTTTGGGACGCGGTGTATATGACGTGGCAGAAGATCTGAAAGGAAAATACCTTTACCGTGTTGTACGAAGCAAACGTCAGCTGAAGGAAAAAATTGCTATATTTGACGCGAATCTGGATGACCGGTATATGGAACTTTCCAAGATTTTTTATCTGACCAAATTCGAGGCGGATTATCCGGACCTCGACGCGGAGGAGAGTTATATTTACGGATCCGACGGGATTTTTTATGTGGCATTTTCGACGAAGGAAGGAGAAGTGGCCACGAATTTCGATATGGCTGTTTATCAGCATATGAAAGAGAATTTCACGACTCTTTCCACACCTCTTCGCGGAGGGGATGTTTTCATCGACTTCGAGTGGGCGATGAAACAGATTAATAAAGAAAACTTCGGTCAGTTCCTTTCGGAAGGAATCGGCGGAGATATCAAGGTGAAAATACAGTAATGGTTGGAATAATGAAAAAGAATAATTATGTTGAATTATTGCGTTTTATATTCTGTGTGTTGATTTTTTTGCACCACTGCGGGCATGTAACCTACGGAAGCGTAGCATTTATTCCGTCCGGAGGATTGATTGCGGATGCATATTTTATGCTGACGGGTTATTTTCTTTTCCGGCATATTGAGAAAAAATTCTATTCCGGTGATACAACCGATGCTTCCTGCATAAGCAGGGGATATGAAGCCGGATATGCGATTAAGTACACGTTGAAAAAGATTGCACGTCTCTATCCTTTTATAGCATTCGGTACGATCATCATTTATCTTTTGGAACTTGCCGTTGTATTTCACAACGGAGAATTTGCGATTACGGAGATTACCATCCGGCTTCGTGAATTCTTAGTTGAAATGACACTGCTTCCGCTTACGGGACTTTTGCAGCAGGGAGAAATCAGTTTGATCTGCTACCGGAATTCACCGATGTGGTATATGTCTGCACTGCTTCTGACATTGCCGGTATTCATGTATCTGGCAATCCGGAAAAAGAACCTGTTTAAGTATTATCTGGTGTGGTTTGTTCCGCCAATCCTGCAGGCATGGATGGTGGTTCGTTTCGGCGGCGTGCTTCCCTGGACACAGTTTGCGGGAATATTAAATTCCGGTCTGATCCGGTGTTTTTCCTCACTTTGCATGGGCGGTATGGTATATTACGGTGCGGAATTTCTTGCGAAGAGATATGAAGCATCCGCAAAGAATAAGACATTCATCCGGATTCTTGCAACCGTCGGGGAACTTGCTTTGCTGGGATTTTTCCTGTTTATGGTAATTAAGGGAGTCAGCGGAATGGATGAGGTATTTCCTCTTTACTTGATTGCCGCAAGCTTCATGTTTACGTTCAGCGGTATAACCTTTACAGGCGGTCTGGGAGGAGAGAAATTCTTCGGATTCCTGGGCAGATTAAGTCTCCCGATTTACTGTATTCACTGGGGCGTTTATCGCTGGGTCAGCATTGCATTTCGATTCAGTACAATGAATTACTGGATTCCGATTGGGGCAGCATTTGCATGCAGCGTTATTGTCTCGGTTGTTTTAATGCTTTTGTCGGATAAGCTGATTTTTAAGAAAAAAGCATAAAAGCCGGTTTGAACCGGTAAAGGAAAACGTCATTTATAGTGAAGGAGAGCTTTTTGAAGGCGATCCTTCACTTTTTTTGCACTGGTGTCCGGAGAGATAATAATGACATTCTGACAGTACTGCGTTGCAAATAATTCCATTCCTCCTTCAGAGGCAAAGATTCCCTGTACGATTACCCATTTTTCTTTTGGCACGGCAGATGTAATATGATACTTTGCAAGAATATTGACATCGGGATTCATGGTGTTTATTTTATGTCCGAATACATCCACTAAAGTATTCATCATATTGTTTGCGGATGCATTTACAAGCAGGGTAAAATGTTTTAATTTGCCGGAATACATCAGCGGGTGTTTGGAGCGGTAATCCGATTTGGACATTAATGCAACTTCTTCGCCGACCGCAGTGGCGGAATATTTGTCGTACTCCTTATAGGCGGGATTTTTCGGTTCCAGTTCCTTTACGCGTCCGATCCGGTCGATTCTTAAGTTCAATGTGTTGTCATGGTCTTTCTGTCCCATAATGCAATAGTAATTTCCATTGCTCCAAATCAGCTTCAGAGGGCGTAGAATTTTCGGATAGCCGTTTTTTCTCTGAAGCTGCAATTTTTCGTTATACCTTCCGTATTCGATTTCCGCAAGAGTTTTCCGTTCGATAATATCCGACAATTCACTTATGGTCTGCAAAACTTTTGCATCATCCTTCAGAATTTCCTTGTCCATTCTTGTCGGGGAATAGGAAAGTCTTTTTTTGGACATCGGACGAATGGAAGAGAGTTTCTTAGAGATACTTCGAATGTCTTCCGCGGCAAAATAATTATAGGTTTCAATGGCATCAAAAAGCGTAATCAGCTCGCTTTCGAGTAAAATCGATTCATAGTAATATAATTTTTCCCTTCTCTTTCCTTCGCCCTTTTCCACACAGCGAAGATAGAATCCGTTATTCAGTTCATCCTGTATGTTATCCAAATCCGTGTGTTCCGAAATATCATCCTCTCTGAAAAAACCGGAGGGTTCGAGTTCTTCCGATATGACCCGGAATACGGTAGAACGGTTTAGAACAATATCATAATCTTCCTCCAGATAATTTGTAATATCAATAGTTGAAATCGGATGATTCCTGTCACTGTGATTCTTTAATACCAAAATAATATATAAGGCATTCCCTCTGGCCATTTTATAATCCCCCCCAAAAAAAAATTGAGTTGTTGCAATTTTGCACACATCCATAGTTTAACATTTAATCAAACGGGAGTAAAGCAGGGGAAAAAACGGATAGCAGGAGAAAGCAGCTAAAGGAGGAGAAAATGGCAATCAGCGGTTTTTTGAAAGACGGAATGAATTACTGCAATGTTTTGCAAATGGGATATGACAGCTTAAGCAAAGGGGTTCAGGATGCATTGAATGATATTTTGGAGCATCCGGAAAAGCATACCATCGGATATCTCGATGCCGTCATAAAAGATCCGAGGAGACTGTCCGAAGAATGTATGGATGGCAGACTCTGGTATTCACTTACCAATCCAAAGCAGATGGAATTCTTATGTGACGGGGAGATGAATCAAAGCAGAAATATCCATGGAATGCCGCCGCTTATTTATGCACTTTTCAGAGGATTCTATAAGGTGGCGCTGGGGCTTTTGAAAACAAAGCAGTTCGGAAATTTTGCAACAATGGCTCCGGTCACATACTGCATCTTCACAAAAAGATCCGTTTCGGATATGGAAGGATCGGAAAGTGTTATGCATGAAATTTTCGGATACGAAGAAAGCAGACTTTTTTGGCAGTTTATTCTGTATCCGTCCGTCCATACCGGGAACATGAAGCCGGAGATCCGAAATGCCGCATGTGCGCAGATTTTAAAAGCATATGATTCCTTCATGAAAAAATCATCCTTAAAGGATGACTGGCTGGATTTTTCGGAAGAAGAAAAACTGATTGAAGGATGGACATTGGGAGACAAAGAAGGGGAAATCATTTTTTCGGACTGGGAGAGGGACAGATGTCGAAATGAAGCGGTGCTGAATCTTTTGGCATATATCAAAAAAACGGAAGGGGAGCTCTTTCACCGGATGATCAATCCGAATGTTTTTTCCCAGATTCTTTTGCGAACTGCTTTTTATGTAATGATGGCAAATCCGGAAGAAAAAAAATCGGATGATTCCACTTTGTCTGATTGTGCCGTAAGAGGTCTGAAAAAAATATATGAAAGGGGCATGGAAGATGAAACGGCATTCTGGTCGGAATATATCAAAATGGGATATCACTATGCATATGATGTAAATCCTTTTTCTTTTACTGCCTCTGCAGAGGAATGTTCTCTTCGGTATTTCTGGAATCAGGTTACGGGAAAGAAACTGTATTTTATTCCGGATGGCGGTTTGATTGCTTTGATGAAAGAAAAAGAAAATACAGTGTCGGAGGATCCTTTTATGAGCTATGGGTATATTGCAGAAAACGGAACAGTCAGTGCAAGTTTTCTGGCAATGTTAATCCGGCAGTCCGATGGAATTATTTATCCGGTCAGACCGAACAGGCCGGTCTTTGATTTGGAAGCATTTTGTAAATATAGCGAAAGTAATGAAGAGATGATTCTGCTGGCGCTTCAGAAAGATTTTATCCGGAAAGAGGATCTGGAGACGGCATTTAGGTATTTCAGTCAAAGAGGAATCCGGCCGGCACTTATTCTGAAAAAATTCGGCGAATGGCCGCCGATAGAAAGGAATTCGGATGAGAAGAAAGTATCGTAGGGAACTGACAATAAGATCCGTTCGCGGGGAAGACGTTAAAAAGGCCGATGAAAAGATTAAGGATGTATTGTTAAGAATCAAACGGGACTGTACAGCGTTAATTGATGCGGTGAATTACCTGATTCCGACACCTGTGGAAGAAATAATAAACTGTCTTTGTACGGATGGCAGACGATTATTCTATCATACGGAATACGTTCTTGGTTCTTCTGCCGACAATCTTTATGAGGCTGTTTTGCATATTCTTTTTCACGGAATATTGGGACATTTCGAAAAGGGGTCATCCTATGAGAATTTAAAACTTTCCTGGGACATTATGGATTTAGAGGTATTAAGGCTTTTTATCGAGGCCGGGAAAGAACCGTACAGATGGTGTGACTGGAAAAACGAATTGTGGGAGCTTTTCCAAAATGAGACCGGATTTTCGCTCTATTATAAAGCCCAGAAAGATTTGGGACTGCAGAAAAGAATACGAAAAATCATTTCAAGGATGAAGGCACTGATGCCGGGATTTTTGGATGATCATTCCACCTGGGCACTTCCGAAGCTGAAGGTTGAATTAAAGGAAATCAGTGAAGAAGAATTAAAAGAAATGCAGCAGCAATCAGGCTGGAGGAATATTACAATTGCAATTATCGGCGGCGATGCTGCTGATGCGGCAAACAAACTTCCGAGAGAACTGATGAATGCCATAGCCAGAGCACTGAAAGGATCGTGGTCTGCTTCCCGGGGCGTTTTTTGGGGAATGGAAAGCGAAGAAGTGACGGCGAAAGATGCCGTTCGGGAATATAAAAATATTTTAGAAGATCTTCGCACTTTGATTGAAGTATCCGGCGAGGAAGACGAAATCGACCCGGCGATTTATGAATACGGTCTTATGCTTTACGGAGACGTTCCGCTGGTGGAACCCATGGAAAATAAAATGACGCACCACATTTCCAATATCGTGCTGGCAGTCGATACGAGCGGTTCATGCACGGAATTTATGGAAAGCTTCTGGTCGGAGAGCATGGAGATTTTCCGGGAACTGGAAGAATTCGGCGAAATTGGGAAACTGATTTTTTTGGAATGTGATGCAGAGATTGTTTCGGAACAGGTATATGATTCCGTGGAGGATTTAAAAGGGGAATTCGGGAATTCTCACTGCTTTACGGGATTCGGAGGAACGGATTTCCGTCCGGTTTTCGATAAGATTTCGGAGTATGAAAATAACGGGGAAAGCATTGATTTTTTAATCTATTTCAGCGACGGAATGGGCGATTATCCGGATGTCCCGACTAAATACCCGACTTACTTCGTTTTCCCGAACAGTGAATATTTGAAGGCTACAACGGAATATCGTCCGGACTGGATTAAAACACTGGTTCTGGAAACGGACGACTGAAAAGAACAGGAGGAATGAAAATGTTTGATTTATATAAAGGATTTTTTGACGGTAAGATCCCGTATTTAAATCTTGAGAAGCGTTGCTTCGGCGTATACTGCGCCGAGCGGATTATTCTTGAAAATACGAATCTGAATTCTTATTTCAAGGAGTATTCCGATCCGGTTTCGGAATGCATCCGAAGACATAAAAAGAAGAATGATTCCGTGGAAAGCGACTGCGAGGATTCCAACATGAGAGTGATTCTGGTCAGCAATGACATAAACAGAATCCGTAAATCCGCCATGATTCTCGCAGACGGTCTGGAAAGTACTCCGTATGATGAATTTGACGGAATTACATATTGTGATGAGTATGGAAGAGATTTCGATTCCATCAGTGACGTTATCGAAATCGAGATGGGAAGCGATCTGGCGGACGAGCGGGTTGCTGGTAATCCGTATCTGATTAAAACACAGACAATCTGTGCGGGGAGTGAGAACTTTGAGCCGGCCGGATATCTGTTTCGCGGATTGGAGGTCGGAGATCTCTCCGGACAGTGCGATGCAGTTATCTCATTAAATGCCAAGAATGTTTTTGTCGGGATTCCAAGCGAACTTGCAAATCAGCCGGAAATTCAGAGACTGATTCTGGAACGCGGCTTCGATTTTATCCGGCTTCCGGATGTGGATGCAGGGTATTACCGCCAGGTAGCGGATCAACTGATTGAATACGGAAAAGTCGGTTTTGAAAATGAGGAATTAAAGGAAAATGTGATCAGTGCGGTAATTAAAAAATGCGGCAATTACATCAGTGAGGAATGCATCAGCAAGGCTCTTACCGCCGGTCGTCTCCGCTTGAAAAACGACGAAAATGTTTTCCGGGAAGAGAATTTCAGCGATTTTATCGAACTGGTTTCTCACAGTGCATTAACCAGGCTGAAATCCATGACGGGGCTTTATAACCTGAAAGCCGCAGTGGAGGAATATCTTGCAATCCGCAAGGAAATGAAGCGAAATCCTAAGTCCATGATAGAAGGAAAACATTTGATTTTCGAAGGCAATCCGGGTGGCGGAAAAACGATCAGCTCCAAAATCCTGTCCGATATTCTGGCATCGGAAGGTATTACAAACGGAACGTTCATTGCAGCAACAAGAAAAGACATTATCGGGGAATATGTCGGTCATACCGCACCGAAAATTGCAAAGCTTTTTAAGGAAGCAGTAGGTGGAGTACTTTTTGTGGATGAGGCGGGTTTTTTCCTGCACTTAGACAGCGGTGCATATGTTCAGGAAGCAATCAAGGAATTTGTCCGTTATATGGAGACCTGCAGGGATGTTACCGTAATATTTGCGATGTATCCGGGGGAAGCAGAAGAGTTTTTGGAGCTGGATGCAGGACTGTCTTCGAGAATTTCCGCAACCGTTCGTTTTGAAGATTACAGCGAAGAGGAACTGATTCGGATCTTTGAACAGATGCTTACCGAAAAAGGATATCGGGTAAGCCCGGATGCGGCAGTTTTAGCAGGACGTTTCTTAATGGAGCTTAAGGCAGGGGAAGGTGATAAATTCGGAAATGCAAGAGATGCAAGAAGACTGTCGGATGCCGTAATTAAGGAGGTTGCTATTCGAAATGCCGGATTCGGACAAAAACCAAAGGGAAAAATGAAACCGGATTTTGTCGGAGTTGAGGAAGTAAATCGTGCGGTTTCGCAGATGGAGCGGATGAAACATGCGACAAAGCGGCGAATCATGGGATTTGTTCCGCAGAATACAGGGAGGGTTGTAAATGCTTGAGAAGGTGATTCTTCTTCCACAGGAAAAGAATGCAAAGATAGTGAATTGCAGGGATTCAAAGGAATTTTGGGAGATTATTCTGACACCTCCGGTCTGGTATGAAGTGGGTCAGTTCTATGCCTTTGAAGAAACGCATCCCGGAATTCCCTTAATTGCGGATTTATCGGATCCCGGAATTATGCAGTGGTTTTCGGATTTTTTCAAATATCACGCGGCGTGGTTTGAAAGAGAAGAACTGATTAATGCATTGACGGGATTTGCCGGCAGTGAACGCAGCAGAATGAATAAGATTCTAAAGGATGTCATCGAAGCTGTTTTTGATGCGGTAAATGAAGCAGGCGACGGAAGGGCAGAGAGTTTTCTGACAACACTTCTGTATAAGGATTTCATCCGGAAAGAGGATGTTACATTCTGTATCCGTGAGGTACGAAAACGGAGATTATACCGGATGATTCCCCTGCTTTTACTCAAAGAGAACGGGGAAATTCCGGTTTATACCGACAGGCTGAAATCAGTCAAAAAATAATGCAAAAGCAGTAAGAAACATAACAGGGAGGAGCAGCAGATATGATTAATCTGACAAATAACAGCGTGGAAACCTATACGGCAGCACAGGCAAAGGAGGAAATCAGAAACGGAATAAAGGCATATTTGTCGAAGGATGCGAACGGCAATTATTTCTATGATTTTGTAAACCGGACGCCCTTTTATTTAGAGGGCCCTCCGGGAATCGGAAAAAGCGAGATCGTTGCACAGGTTGCTTCAGAGCTCGGAATCGGTTTTGTAAATTATTCCGTTACGCATCATACCAGAAATTCGGTCATCGGTCTTCCGGTAATTGAGAATCTCGAGGATGGAGGCAAATACACGGAATATACCATGTCCGAAATAATTGCATCGGTACTTCGCGAAAAGGAGAAGGGGCATACGGAAGGAATTCTTCTTTTGGATGAATTTAACTGTGCATCGGAAATTCTGATGCCGGTGATGCTGGCGTTTCTTCAAACCAGAAATATCGGATTATATAAGATTCCGGATGAATGGGTGATTGTTCTTTGCGGAAATCCATCAGAGTACAATCAGAATGCCAAGCGCTTTACACCGGCAATTATGGACCGTGTCCGCAGAATGGAACTGTTGCCCGATATTGATTGTTTTCTGGAATATGCAAAGACAAGGAATTTTCATCCGCTGGTTTTGGATTATATGAAACTCTATCCGGCCAGTCTTTACAAGGTTACAAACGATAAGACGGGAACACAGACCGTGACACCGAGAGGCTGGGAAAATCTGTCACGTACCATGCAGGCATATGAATATGCAGGCATGGAGTTTAATCGGCGTGTGATTTTGCAGTATATCAAGTCATCGGAAATCGCAACGGATTTTTGGAATTTTTACTGGTTAAACCGCAACTCCTTTACCGATGTGCAGATGAATTCGATTATCGAAGGAAACTATTCGAAGGATTTACTGAAACTTTTCGAACAGGGAGATGTACAATTTCTGGACAGTTCTTTGGATCTTATTGAAAAAGGGCTGATTAAGAGTATCTCTTATGAAACGCCGAAGAAGGCTTCGGCAAAGATCAGCAATGTATTTAAATTTCTGAAAAAAGCAGGTGGAAATCCTTCTGCCATCGAGAAATTTTTCTTTTACTTAACGGAGAATGAAGAGCTGCTTACCATTGTCAGAAAAGTAAAGAATGATGAATACCTGGAAGTCGCCAGAAAAATGTACGGACTGGAGATAAAATATGCTTAGACTTGATTTCTATGTGTTTAAAAAGTGATATAATGATAA